>NZ_BSDA01000002.1:0-140653 GCF_036985185.1 Hydrangea phyllody phytoplasma | reverse complement strand
AACTGCCTACGTAGCTCAGTTGGTTAGAGCATCTGACTGTTAATCAGAGGGTCCTAGGTTCGAGTCCTAGCGTGGGCGCCATCTTTTTTGTGTTTTTTCTTTTGTCCTTGAAACCCATTTTTAAATTAGTATTTTCTAATTTATTAAGTCAATTTTACAATCAATGATTGGCTTATTTTTTTAACAAAATTCTCTTTTTTTTAAGAAAATAATTTTAAATTGATTTTTTATAAATATCACTTAAAATTAAAATAATTATCTAATTATTAAGCTAGTTTGTTGAAATCAATTCAAACTCTAGCTTTTTATTTTTATATATTTTTTTTATCACATCCAAAATTCCCCCAATCCCAACCCAGTTACTTAAAGGAGTATCTCAAGTGTTAAAAAAAGTTTTTGAAACTACTAATTTAAAAGATTCTTTTCAAGTCGAAATAGGAACTTACGCCAGAAACGTTGATGCTTCCATTTTAGTACGCTACCAAGATACAGTGGTTCTTACAACTACTGTTTTTAGTCGCAAACCCAATAATCTTGATTTTTTACCTCTTACTGTTATTTATCAAGAAAAATTATATGCTGCTGGAAAAATTCCTGGCAGTTTTTTACGCCGAGAAGGACGTTCCAACGATCACGAAATCCTCACTTCACGCCTCATCGACCGTTCTTTACGCCCCCTATTCCCTGATTATTTTCAACAAGAAGTGCAAGTAATTAATACAGTTTTAAGCCTAGACCCCGATTTTAAAAGCGAGCTTGCCTCCATGCTTGGAAGCTCTCTTTCTCTATTGATTTCTGAAATCCCCCTTTTTGAAGCTATTTCCGGAGTTTATGTAGGAAAAATCAACGACAAGTTTATCATCAATCCCACTTTGCAACAACTTGCCAATTCTACTCTACATTTGATGGTTGCAGGTACCAAACACAACGTTACTATGATAGAAGCACACGCCAATGAAGTTAGCGAACAAGACTTTTTAGAAGCCATTAATTTTGCTCACCAATATATTAAAAAACTGTGCTTATTTCAAGAAAATATCAAGCAACAATTTGCACCTGCTAAAATAACAAACACCTTGCACCAAACCGAACAAACCCAACAACAAACCTTTTTTGCCAAACACCAATCCCAAGTTAAACAAGCTATTTTAAGTTGCAATAGCAAAAACGATTTACAGCAATTAAAAGAACAAATCCTAGATCAAGCCAAACAAACTCCTTTTTTCAAAACTATTGACACTACCACTGTTTTTGATTACGAAGCCCACAAAAAACATTTACAAACAACAGAAACCCTATTTCAAAAATTATCCAAACAAGAAACACGTTCTTTAATTTTGCAAGAAAAAATAAGACCAGATAAAAGAGGATTAGAAGAAATAAGAACTCTTGAATCTCAAATTGATTTGTTGCCCCGCGCTCATGGTTCTGCTTTGTTTACTAGAGGACAAACCCAAAGCCTTGCTGCAGTGACCTTAGGATGTTTATCAGAAAGCAAAATTATTGACGGTCTAAGCGACGAACAAAATAAACGTTTTATGCTTCATTACAACTTTCCTCCTTTTTCAGTTGGTGCAGTTGGTCGTTATACTGCCCCTAGTAGACGAGAAATCGGACACGGCACTCTTGCCGAAAAAGCCATATCTCAAGTTTTGCCCGAAGAAAAAGACTTCCCCTACACTATTAGAGTAGTTTCTGAAATTCTAGAATCTAACGGCTCTTCTTCTCAAGCCACTGTTTGTGCTTCTTCTTTGGCATTAATGGCATCAGGAGTTCCTTTAAAAAAAGCAGTTGCAGGAATGTCAGTAGGATTAGTTTTTGACCAAGCAACGAATAAATACGTTATTTTAAGCGATATCCAAGGTTTAGAAGACCACGTTGGAGACATGGATTTAAAAATCGCAGGCACCAATAAAGGAATTACTGCTTTACAAATGGATCTTAAAATTCAAGGAATCCCTTTTAAAATTTTGCAAGAAGCTTTTTTGCAAGCCAAAAAAGGACGCCTTCATATTTTAGAACACATGAGCCAAACAATTTCTCAACCTCGTTTAGAAGTTTCGAAGTACGCCCCTAAAGTTTGTATGATGCAAATCAAACCAGAAAAAATTCGTGATATTATTGGAAGTGGTGGCAAAATCATCAATCAAATTATTGAATCTCATGATGGTGTAAAAATCGATATTGAACAAGACGGACGCGTTTTTTTAATGCATTCCAACTTAGAAACAGTCAAAAAAACAGTCGCTTTTATTGAAAGTTTAATCCAAGAAATTCAAATAGGCACTTGTTATCAAGCCTCTATTTTGCGTTTTTTAAGTGACAAACAAGGAAAAATGATTGGAGCTGTGGCACAAGTTTGTCCAGGAATCGAAGGACTTATCCACGTTAATCAAATGAAATTTCAAAAAATCACCGATGTTTTAAAAATAGGTGAAACAGTTTCGGTTAAATGCACTAAAATCAACGACCGCGGAAGAATTGATTTTTTGCTTTTGCCCAAAAATACACAAGAAAAAAACTCTTAGTTTGGCTTTCAAAAATTATTACCAATACCCATTAATTTATAAAAAAATACCGATATCATTTAAGAAAAGTGTGGTGTTAGTGCATGAATGAATCTTTAAATAATCCCAATATCGCAACAAAACAAAACTTTACAGGACTAACTAACAAGCAAGTAGAACAAAAAAAAACTGCGGGTCAAGTTAATGTTTCTAACTATAAAAATTCTAAAAGTATTAAAGATATTTTATTTAGTAATTTATTTAATTATCTTAATTTGTTGATTTTAATTGTAGCATTAATCATTATTTTCATAGAACAATATGAACATTTATTTTTTTTAGTAGTTTCTTTAACCAATGTTTTTATTAGTGTTATTCAAGAAATTAAAGCTAAAATAACTCTTGACAAAGTATCTTTGTTGATAAAAAACCATTCTCAAGTAATAAGAAATAGTCAAAAAGAAAAGGTTTTTGCTTCTGATTTAGTTTTGGGAGATCTTTTATTTTTGGAAGCAGGAGAACAAATTGCAGCTGATGCCAAGGTAAAATCGGGTGTTTTAGAAGTTAACGAATCACTTTTAACTGGTGAATCTAAATTAGTTATCAAAAAAGAAAATGATTTTTTATACTCTGGTAGCTACGTGGTATCAGGTCAAAGTTATGCCGAAATTGTAGCTGTAGGAAGTGATATGTATATTGAAAAAGTTTCCCAAGAAGCTAAAAAATACAAAAAACCGACCACTCCTTTAATGCAAAACTTATCTTCGTTAATCAAAACAATCATTATTTTCGTCACACTTTTTGCTATTATTTTAGCTTTTTTTGCTTTTAATAAAGAAAATAATAAAATATCAGGTTTCAGGCAAAATTCCTTACTAGGTTTGTGTGGCATGATGATAGCAATGCTTCCTTTGGGACTTTTTTTGCTGACTAACATTTCTTTGGCAGTAGGTTTTGTACGTTTAGCAAAACAAAAAACTTATGCCCAAAATCTATTTGGAATCGAAATGTTAGCTCAAATAAACACTTTATGCCTCGACAAAACAGGAACTATTACTGATGGCACTATGCAAGTTAAAAAAGTCATTCCTTATCACCCTAAAGAACTTGATTTTACTAAATTAATGAACTCTTTTTTATCTGCTTGCCCCACTTCTAATAGTACTTATAATGCTTTAATAAACAAATTTAGCCCCAATACTTTTCCTACTTCAACTCCTTATCAACCCTCCCAAAATCTTCCTTTGTCCAGCAAAAGAAAATATAGTGCAGTTGAATTTAACAATTTAGGAACCATTTTTTTGGGGGCTCCTGAATTCATTTTAAAAAACAATTTTAACATTATTCAAAAAGATTTTGAAACTTACACTAAATCAGGTTATCGAGTGCTTTTATTAGCCAAAAGCCCTGAGCCTTGTATTTCTCAAATAACTTGTAAAAACCAAAAATTACACGACATCCCATGCATTCCTTTAGCTTTAATTATCATCAAAGATACTATTAAAAAAGACGCAGTTACTACCATTGATTTTTTCCAGAAAAATGGCGTTTGTGTTAAAGTAATTTCTGGTGATAATCATGTGGCAGTTTCTCAAATAGCTCAAAGAGTAGGTATTATTGATGCTTATAAAACCATCAGTTTAGAAGGACTTTCTGACCAAGAAGTTATCCAAATAGCTACTAAATATAATGTTTTTGGAAGAACTTCGCCCCAACAAAAAAAAATCTTAATCCAAACTTTTAAACAAGCAGGACAAAAAGTTGCCATGACAGGCGATGGTGTAAACGATATTTTAGCCCTAAAAGAAGCCGATCTTTCCATTGCGATGGCATCAGGCAGCCAAGCTACTTGTAATATTGCTAATTTAGTTTTGATGGATTCTAATTTTTCTTCCATGCCTAAAGTAGTTTTTGAAGGCAGAAGAATTATTAACAATTTAGATAAAATCTCTATTTTGTTTTTTACCAAAACTATTATTGCTTTTATGCTTGCAGTTGCTGTTATTTTATTTAATTTTTTAAGACGTCCTTGCTACTATCCATTATCACCTTTGAAATTACAATTTGTCATGGATTATTGGTCAATTGGCATTCCTTCGCTTTTTTTATCTTTTGAAAAAAACAACGAAATTATCAGCAAAAACTTTTTACTTAATAATCTCAAAAAAGCCTTTCCCTATGCAAGTCTAGCTTTTATTAGTTATGTCTTAACTTTTGGTGTGCGAATTGGTTTTGTATCAACCCAAACTCCCGATTTCAAACAATTAGAAACAGTTTCTAATTTTGTTATTTTGCTTTCCACCTTCATTTTATTTACTGTTTTATTTAGAATTTCTCAACCTTTAAATCTAGCTAAATTACTTTTATTTGTAGCAATGTTAATAGGATTTATGACAGCTTCATTTATTTTGGATGTTTTTGAAGAAATGTTTCAATTCGATAAACTTGAAAAAGTTTTATTAGTTTTAATCATCATTTTATCCCTTGTCATAACCCAAATCTCCCAAAAACCCCATCCAACAAAAACTACAAAATCGAAAGAAAACAAATAATTAATATGATTATTTACGGAAAAAACCCCATCAAAGAAGCAATTAAAGCGCAGAGAAAAATTTATCAACTATATTTAGATGAAAAAATTAAAGACCATCTTTTTATAATGTTTTTGAAAAAACACAATATTGCTTATCAATTAGTTGACAAAAAGTTTTTATATGATCTAACCAAACAAAAAACCCATCAAGGAGTCGCTGCCAATGTTTGTGACTACACTTTTTACGACTTAGACACTTATTTAGATTCTGCCAAATTCCAAAAATTCTTAATTTTAGACGCCATTAATGACCCTCATAACTTAGGAGCCATTTTAAGAACTGTTGAAGCTTGTGCTTTGGATGGTGTTATTATGAGTAAAAAACATCAAGCCCCACTCAATTCCACAGTTGCCAAAATTTCTTGTGGTGCCTTGGAATACACTAAAGTTTTTTTAGTTACTAATTTGCATCAAACCATTTTAAAACTAAAAAAAAATCAAGTTTTAATCGTTGGTACTGATAGCAATTCTTCCCAATCTTTTCACCAAATCCCTAAAAACAGTTCTTTGGCTATTATTGTTGGCAACGAAGGAATAGGCATTAGACATTTATTAAAACAGCAATGTGATTTGTTGGTTAAAATTCCTATGTATGGAAAAATCAATTCTTTAAATGTAAGTGTTGCTGCTGCATTAATGATCTACTCCACTTTTATTTTTGGCGATAATTAACCCTTGCCTCCTCCAAAAAACAAACTAATCACTAGCTTTTTTAAGCAGCTAATCATTTATCTAATTTGGGTTACTGTTAGTTTTCTTACCATCTTTCATCCAACATTCTAAATATTTTCTCCCCGGGATATTTTTTTGCACAAAGTAATTTTTATATTTTATTTTTTGCACAAAAACACTGATTTATGATATAATAAAAAAAGATGTTTTGAAAATAAATTAATGTTTTTTCAACTTTCTAACATAAAAGGAGCTATTTTTTTGAAAAAAAATATTTTAGTTTGTGTTTTGTGTCTAAACCGCAATTACAACACCAAACCACGAGCCAATCCAAACTCAAAACGTTTAACTTTAAAAAAATATTGCTCTTATTGCAACAAACACACTTTGCATCAAGAAACTAAGTAAAGGAGTTTTTAACTTTATGGGAATTAAAATAGTAAGCGAAAACAAACCAAATCAGTTATTAGAAGTAATCAAAAGAGAATATAGTTGGCTCAATATTTTACTCATTACCACTTCTATTTTGTCTCTTGCTCTTTGTGGGCAATTATGGCAACAAAAACAGTTTGAAACTATGCATTGGGCATTGCCTTGTGCTTTAGTTCTTTTGAGTGTTTTTATTTTTGCGATAGGTTCATTTGCTTTTTTCAAAGATGCATTTTTGCAAATTTGTAACATTAGTTGGCCTTCCTTAAAACAAATTTTGTTTAAAACATTACAAGTTATTTTTTTCACATTGTTCTTAATCCTTTTTGTTCATGCCATAGATTCTTATGTTATTGGCAAATTAACCCAATTTTGTGTCAAAATTAAAAATTTGTTGAGCAAATAAAATGAATAAAACAGAAAAACAAATAAAAGAGACACAAGCGCAAGTTCAACAAGATCAAGAAAAAGACTCCCAAAATACATGTCACCTTAAATGGTATATTGCTCAAACTTATTCAGGTTATGAAAATGTTGTAAAAGACGATTTGTTAAGAAGAGTCGAAAGCATTGGCATAGGTGATTTAGTATCTAATGTTTTGTCTCCCAAAGAAGCATATTATGAAACTCGTTTGGATGGAAAAAAGGTTAAAAAAGAGCGTAAAATGTACCCCGGGTACGTTTTTATTCAAATGATGATTACTGACCGATCTTGGTTTGTTGTCAGAAACACTCCGCGAATTACTGGTTTTTTAGGTTCCAGAGGGATGGGTTCTAAACCAGTTCCTTTATCTGAAAACGAAATCAATCCTGTTTTATTAAAAATGGGCATCATCAATAAACCCGATTATAAAAATTTTATCGGCAAAAAAGTAGAAATTATTTCTGGTTCTTTTTCGGGTCAAATAGGGCAAGTATCAAGTATTGATGACGACCGTGAAAAAATGACAGTGGAAGTAGATTTGTTTGGTAGAGCAACTCCAGTAGATATTTCTTTCAACGACTTCAAAGAAATATCTTAATTTTTTCATAATTTCTAACATTTTTTTATCAAATATTTAAAATTTATGTTAAAATAAGTTGTCTAAAAAATTTTATCATATTTTTTTATGTGACAATATCAACAATATTCCAAATTTAATGAAACGCAAACAAAGAATAAACAACTCAAATTATCAAGTTTTTTATTTCAAGTCCTCGTTCCAAAGAAAGGTTTTTTATGGCTAAAAAAGTTGTTAAAACGGTAAAATTACAAATTCCTGCAGGAAAAGCTAATCCAGCTCCTCCAGTAGGACCTGCTTTAGGGCAAGCCCAAGTTAATATTCCTGCTTTTTGTTCCCAATTTAACGAAACAACTAAAGATCAAATGGGTTTCGTTATCCCTGTTATCATTTCTGTTTATGAGGACAGAACATTTGCTTTTGTAACTAAAACTCCTCCAGCAAGTGATCTTTTAAAAAAAGCTGCTAAAATTGAATCTGGTTCTGCTAATGCAAGTCAAACCAAAGTAGCTACTATCAGCCACAAACAAGTAGAAGAAATCGCCAATTTAAAGCTTCCAGATCTAAATGCTTATTGCGTTGAAAAAGCTTGCAAAATCATTGAAGGCACAGCTCGTAATATGGGAATTTTAGTAAAAGATTAAAATATTAAAATAGTTTTTACCCCAATTATTCAAATTTCAAATTAAAAAAATTTCTAAAAAATGTCAAGTTGTTTTGAGAAAGGAATTACTGCGATGAAACGAGGCAAAAAATATTTAGCATCATTACAAATGTTTGATGTTAAAAAAACATATCCGCTTCAAGAAGCTATTAGCTTAGCTAAACAAACTCAAGTTGCTAAATTTGATGCTGCGGTAGAATGTGCTTTTCATCTAAATTTAGATCCTAAAAAAGTTGATCAAAATTTAAGAGGAGCCTTAGTTTTACCACATGGCACTGGTAAAGTCTTAAAAGTAGCAGTTCTTGCTAAAGGAGAACAAGCTAAACAAGCACAAGAAGCCCAAGCAGATTACGTAGGCGACCAAGATTTAATTGATAAAATTGCCAAAAACTGGTTTGATTTTGATGTCTTAGTTGCTACTCCCGAAATGATGCCGCAATTAAGTAAATTAGGGCGTCTTTTAGGACCCAAAGGACTAATGCCTAATCCTAAAACAGGTACTGCAACAAATGATGTTTTACAAGCAGTCAAAGAAATTAAAAATGGTAAAATTGAATACCGCCTAGACAAAAGCGGGAATATTCACGCCATATTAGGTAAGGTTTCTTTTGATGAGACAAAATTACTAGAAAACTTAAAAACTTTATATCTTCAATTAATGGCTGTTAAACCTCGTACAGTGAAAGGCACTTACATTAAAAGTGTTACTATTTCAACTACGATGGCACCAGGTATTAAAATTGACCCTGTTACAATTTCGCAATAATCAAGATCAAAATTTTGAAGGAAGGGAAAGGGCATAATCATGATAAAACCTCAGTTAGCCAAAAAAATAGATTCAGTTGCTGTTTTGAAAGAAAAAATTAGCACTGCCAAAACAGTTATTGTTTTTGAATATGCAAGCTTACCGGTAAGCTCTTTTATGCAACTGCGTCGTGAGTTAAAAAAAACTAGTTGTGAAGTAAAAGTATATCCCAAAAACATCATGCAAAGAGCTGTTACCAACGCCAAACAAACTGATTTAGTTACCTTTTTAAAAGGAGCAAAAGCTTTAATTATTAGTCCCCAAGAATTATTAGAACCAATCAAAACGATTTATAATTTTGCTAAAAAAAATAAAGCAGTTAAAATAGTTTCTGGCATCGTGGAACAAAAAATTGTCTCCTTGCAAGAAATAAACACCTTAGCTACTTTGCCTTCAAAAGAACAAATGTTAGCGCTTTTAGCTGCTTCAATGTTTGCACCTTTGCAACATTTAGCAATTTGTCTAAATATGTTAGTACAAACCAAAGAACAAGAAAACCCCCAACAATAAACAATTAATTTATGAATGAAAAGATTATAACAAAGGAGATTGACATGGCTAAGTTAACGAAAGAAGCTTTTGTATCGGCTTTAAAAGAAATGTCTTTATTAGAGATTAAAGAATTATTAGATGGTTTGAAAGAAGAGTTTGGAATTGACCCAACTGCTTTAGCAGTTGCAGCTCCTGGAGCAAATAATGCAGCTGAAGTAGAAGAAAAAACCGAATTCACAGTAGTTATGAAAAGTTTTGATGAAAAAAAGAAACTTGCTGTTATCAAAACAGTGCGCGAAGTAACAGGATTAGGCTTGCTAGATGCTGCTAATTTTGTTAAAGTTCCTGACTCTAAAGTAAAAGAAAATGTTTCCAAAGCTTTAGCAGAAGATATCAAAAACAAGTTAGAACAAGCTGGAGCTGTTGTTGAACTTCAATAAATTATTATCTTGTAAGTAATATAAAAACCTGAGTTTTCTCAGGTTTTTTAGTCTTGCATTGTTTTTATTTTTATACCCCACCCCCAAAACCCAAAAATCGCAAAGACACAATTAAAAATAAAGATTTTGGCAAAACAAACTACCAATTAATAATTTATAGGAGCATAAGATGGGTTATCATAATGTCAAATATGGCAAAAAAGCACAACGTCGTAATTATTCTAAAACAATTTATGATGTTGATTTGCCCAATTTAATTGAAATTCAAAACCAATCTTTTGATTGGTTTTTAAAACACGGTATTAAAGAATTGTTGCAGGATTTTTGTCCTATTGAAAGTTATAATGGGGATTTAAAAATTCACTTTGATGATTATTTTTTAGCACCCCCAAAATATAGCATTGAAGAAACTAAAATTAAAGATATAAGTTATGTTGCCCAATTATTTGTCAAAACTACTTTAGAAAATGTTTTAACTGGCGAAACTAAACAAAGCAATATTTTACTTACTGAATTGCCTCTAATGACTCCCACTGGGACTTTTGTTATCAACGGTACTGAAAGAGTAGTAGTTTCTCAAATTGTACGTTCCGCTAGCGTGTATTTTGCAGGCAATTTTGACAGCAAACTCAACAGAACCACTTATTCTGGACAAGTAATTCCTTCACGTGGTGCTTGGATTGAATACGAAGAAGGCTCTAAAGAAATTTTGTATGCCAAACTAGATCGTTCCAAAAAAATCCCCTTGTCTAATTTTATTTATGCTCTAGGTTTTGACAGCAAAGAAGCAATCGAAAATGTCTTTGGCAAAAGCGCTATCCTTGATTCTGTTTTTGATAAAGAAACTGATATGGACTCAGACAATGCTTTGGTAGAACTGTATTCTAAAATCCGTCAAGGCGAAAAAGTTCCTGTCGACACTGCTAGAGATTTTATCAGAACAAGACTTTTTGATCAAAAAAAATACGATCTGGCTAAAGTGGGAAGATACAAATTTAACAAAAAACTAGACGTTCTTACCCGAGCTGAAAACACTTATTTAGCTTGTGATTTTGTCAATCCCAAAACTCAAGAAATAATAATTGCACAAGACGAACTTTTAACCAAAGAAAAAATTGCAATCCTGAAACAAAATCGTCATTTTTTGCTCCAAGAAATCTTCGACGCTAAACATAATTTAGAAAACGAAACTGATGAAGAGATTTTAGCATATAAAAAAAACCCCCAAAAAAACGAATTATTCACCAAAACTAACATCATCAACTCTCGTACTGGTGAAGTTTTAGTAGCTAAAGATACTTTAGTTAACGACGATATTATCAATCATTTAAGATACAATATTCACACTCTTGATGAAAAAGTATCTAAATTTTTCTTAGGAACTAAAGATATTTATCAAAAAGAAGCAGACCGTAAAGGAGTTTTTAACGAAATTTTAGAAGTCTATACTTCAAAAGACGAATCAGGCAAGCTATATCACAAAGTCAAACTTATTGGAAACGACCAAAGAGAAACCAAAAAACACATCACTTTATCAGATGTTATTGCAAGTATTAATTATTATTTGAATCTTTATGAAAACGTAGGCACTGTTGATGATATTGATCATTTAGGGAATCGTCGTTTAAGATTAATTGGAGAATTGTTAAAAAACCAATTCCGAATTGGTCTTACCAGAGCTGAAAAAAATATCAAAGATATGATTTCCACTAGCAAATTCAGCGAAGTTAACGGTCCAGGAGACCTAGTTAATTTTACTTTTTTAATGAGTGTAATCAAAACTTTTTTCACAAGTTCACGCTTATCGCAATTCATGGATCAAATCAATCCTTTAGCAGAATTAACCCAAAAAAGAAGGGTATCAGCTTTAGGTATCGGAGGAATTAATCGTGATCGTGCAGGCATTGAAGTGCGCGACGTGCACAATTCCCACTACGGCAGATTATGCCCCATTGAAACTCCTGAAGGACCTTCCATCGGACTTATCACATCCCTTTCCACTTATGCCAAAGTCAATAAGTGCGGTTTTATCCAAACTCCTTTCTTTAAGGTTTTGCACCAAGACGGGAAAACTACCCTTTCGCGCCACATAGATTATTTAACAGCTGACCAAGAAAAAGAAGAAATTATTGCCTCAGCTGGGTTTGTTTTGGATGCCAATAATGCTTTTAAAGACAAAAAAATAATTGCTCGTAGCAACGGTGAAACAGGCATTTTTGAAAGAAGCCAAATAACATATGCTGACGTTTCTCCTAAACAAATTGTCTCTGTTGCAACTTCTTCGATCCCCTTTTTAGAACACAACGACGCTTCCAGAGCTTTAATGGGAGCCAACATGCAACGTCAAGCAGTCCCTTTATTAATCCCTGAATCTCCTATTGTAGGAACAGGTGTTGAATATCGCGCTGCCAAAGACTCAGGTTGCTTAATTATTGCTCGCGAATCAGGATTTGTTACTTATGTTGATGCTCAAAAAATAATTATCACTAAAAAACCCAACCAAAATGTTTCATTAAATGGCAAAACCCTTTACGATACTACCCAAGAATTTACCTACGCCCAAGCCAAGGCTTTATACGAGAACAACTACAAAGAACACCAAGCCGAATACACCCTCATCAATTTTGCCAAATCCAACCAAGACACTTTAGTATTGCAAAAACCGATTGTAGTTTTGGGAGAACAAATCAATGAAGGCGATATTTTAGTAAGTGGACCTTCTACATCTCAAGGCGAATTAGCACTTGGCAGAAATGTTACAGTGGCTTTTATGACTTGGGAAGGTTATAACTATGAAGATGCCATCATTATGTCAGAAGAATTAGTCAAACACGATGTCTACACTTCAATCCACATTGATAAATACGAAGTTCAAACTAGAGAATTAAAAAAAGGTAGCGGTCAAGAAGAAATCACTAGAGAAGTTCCCAACGTGGGCGCTGATGCTATTAAAAACCTTGACGAAAGAGGAATTATTATTCCTGGTTCCGAAGTTAAAGAAGGAGATATTTTAGTAGGTAAAATAACTCCTCAAGGAAACATTGAACCTTCTCCTTCTGAAAAATTAATTCAAATTGTAATTGGTGAAAAAGCCCGCGAATACAAAGACTCTTCTTTAAGGGTTCCTTTTGGTGAAGGGGGGATCGTTCAAAGTGTTCATTATTTCTCCAGAAAAAACGGTGATATTCTTCCTGCTGGTGTCAACGAAAACATCCGTGTTTTCATCGCTAAAAAACGTAAAATCAACGAAGGCGACAAAATGGCAGGACGCCACGGGAACAAAGGTGTAATTTCTCGCATCTTACCTAAAGAAGACCTTCCTTATATGGCAGACGGCACCCCAATTGATATCATGTTAAATCCTTTAGGAGTTCCTAGTAGGATGAACATTGGACAAATTTTAGAAATCCATTTAGGAATGGCTGCCAAAAAATTAGGCATCAAAGTGGCAACTCCTGTTTTTGACGGCGTTAATGACTACGACCTTAAAGAAATCATGAAAGAAGCCAATTTAGATCCTGATGGCAAAATGGTTTTATATGACGGACGCACCGGTGAACCTTATGACAGTCGTATTTCTGTAGGAGTTATGTATATGGTTAAATTATCTCACATGGTAGATGACAAACTCCATGCCAGAAACGTAGGACCATACACTTTAGTGACCCAACAACCTATGGGAGGAAAAGTCCAAAACGGTGGACAACGCTTCGGTGAAATGGAAGTATGGGCGCTTTATGCTTATGGAGCTGCTCATACCTTACAAGAAATTTTAACAGTTAAAAGTGACGATATTGTAGGTAGAAACAAAACTTACAGTGCCATCGTGCAAGGAACTCCACTGCCTAAACCAAGCATTCCTGAAAGCTTCCGAGTTTTCATTAAAGAATTGCAATCTTTAGGATTGTATGTAGAACTAATCAAAACCGATACTAAAGAAAATGAAGTTAATAAATCCTTAATTGATTACAAAAAGGAAGGTTATAATTAAAGATGAGTGATAACAGATTATTTACTTCAGTAGAAACTTTAAATCTTTCATCTCAAGTTTTAGAAAAATTAAAACTTTCTGGAATCAATACTTTGGAAGATTTTAACACTTTTACTTTAGAAGAGTTAAGGCTTTTACTGCAAGAAGCTTTTTTAGAAGTTTTACCTATCCTCAAAAACTTCGCCCTACCTCGCAATTTACAAAATCTAGATTTGAGTGAAGCCGTTATTAACATTCTTACTGAACTAGGAATGGAAGATTTTCAAGATCTTTTACAAACTAAAATGGCTGTCCTTACAAAAGCATTTGAAACCAATTCCCTTGCTTTTCAAAAATTAAACGACCTATTTAATTTATACAACCACTTCCCTTCTATTTCATCTGACAAAGAATACGGTAGTAGAGATTATGATTATTTTAAAATCCGTTTAGCTGCTCCTGAAGAAATCAGACAGTGGTCTTATGGTGAGGTTACTAGCTACGAAACAATTAACTATCGCACCTATAAACCAGAGATATCAGGATTATTTTGTCAAAAGATTTTTGGTCCAGTAGTTGATTTCCAATGTGCTTGTTCTAAAAAACAAGTCAACATCAAAAGTCAATTTTGTAACAAATGTGGAGTTGAATTTACCGAAACCAAAGTGCGTCGTGAAAGAATGGGACACATCGAATTACAAACCCCCATCGTCCACACTTGGTACCTTAACTCTTCTCCCAGCCGTTTAGCTATTCTTTTAAACATCAAAACTAAACAATTAGAAGAAATAGTTTATTATGTTTCTTACGTTGTAATTGATCCTGGAAAAACCGAATTCAAACCTAAAGAAATTATTACAGAAACCCAATACAGTGAAGCTCTTTATGAATTTGGAAACGCTTTTGTAGCTTTAACAGGTGCCGAAGCGGTTAAAAAATTACTAGAAAATCTCAATTTAGAAAAAACTATCAAAGTCCTTCGCAAATCTTTATCGGAAAATTCCAAACAAAAAAGAGAAAACATTATTAAAAGACTAGAAATCATCGAATCTTTTCATCAATCAGACAACAAACCTGAATGGATGGTAATGGATGTTATTCCTGTATTGCCTCCGGGATTAAGACCGATGGTTCCTTTAGATGGTGGTCGTTTTGCCACTACTGAAGTCAACGATCTTTACCGCCGCATCCTTAATCGCAACAATCGTTTAAAAAAACAAATGCTCCAAAAAGCCCCTCGTTTAATCATTAAAAATGAAAAAAGAATGCTACAAGAAGCAGTTGATGCTTTATTTGATAATGCCAAAACTAGCAAAAAAAACGTTAACAACGTCGAAAAAAATCGCCCGCTTAAATCTTTATCCGAAATGCTACGCGGTAAACAAGGGCGTTTCCGTCAAAATCTTTTAGGTAAAAGAGTGGATTATTCGGGACGATCCGTAATTATTGTAGGTCCTGATTTAGAAATGCACCAATGCGGTGTGCCTCGTGAAATGGCAATTATTTTGTTCAAACCTTTCATTTTGAAAAAACTACAAGAAACCAAAGGCATTGACAAAAAAAACGCCAACACCATTTATGAAAAAATGAATGAAGAAGTTTGGAACGCCTTAGAAGAAGTAGTCAAAGAACACCCGGTCCTTTTAAACCGCGCCCCAACACTACACCGTTTAGGAATTCAAGCTTTTGATCCTAAATTAATTGACGGTAAAGCCATTCGCCTCCACCCTTTAGTTACGCCTGCCTTTAATGCTGATTTTGATGGCGACCAGATGGCAATTTATGTTCCTCTTTCTTTAGAAGCCCAAGCCGAAGCACGCTTATTGATGCTTGTTTCGAACAACATTTTAGACCCTAAAAATGGTAATCCAGTAGTAACACCTTCCCAAGATATGGTTTTAGGAAACTACTATTTAACCATTGAAGAAAAAAAAGATCGCACTATAAACAGCTATGATGCTGCCCAAAGAACTGCAGAACACCAATACAAACATCGCAATGAAGGAGCTTTTTTTGCTGACATCAACGAAGCCAAAACCGCTTATCAAAATAAAGAAATCCACCTTCACACAAGAATTTTTATCAAACCACAAGCAATTAATTTATCATTTACCGAAGAACAACGTCAAAAATATTTAATGACTACTTTAGGAAAATTAATTTTTAATGACATTTTGCCTCCAAGTTTCCCCTACATTAACGAACCAACTCAGTTTAATTTGGATGTCAAAACCCCTGATGCTTATTTTTTAGCTCCAGGAACCAACCCCAAACAATTCCTAAAAAAACTTCCCACCCCTAAACCTTTTAACAAAAAATTCCTATCTATGATTATTGCATGTTTTTTCAAACAAATGAAAATTACAGAAACTTCCAAAATGCTAGATCACATCAAAAACTTAGGTTTCAAGTATTCTACTATCGCAGGAATTACAGTTTCATTTGCAGACATCAATACTTACTCCAATAAACAAGAATTGTTACAAGAAGTAGAAGCCCGCAATATTCAAATTGAGACTTGGTACAACGATGGTTTTTTAACAGATGCCGAACGTCGTCGTTTAGTAATTAACGAATGGAAAACTATTCGTGATGAAATTCAAGAAGGCTTGATGAAAGAATTTCAACAAGACAACCACATTTTTATGATGAGCGAAAGTGGCGCACGTGGTAGTGTTTCTAACTTTACTCAATTAGCAGGGATGAGAGGGTTAATGAATAACCCTAAAGGTGAAATTATTGAAGTCCCTGTTAAAGCTTCTTTCCGAGAAGGTCTGAAAGTTTCTGAGTTTTTCATCTCTACTCACGGAGCCCGTAAAGGTTCAACTGACACTGCCCTCAAAACAGCCGAGTCAGGTTATCTAACGCGTCGTTTAGTTGACGTAACTCAAGATATTGTTGTTATCAAAGAAGACTGCAATAGTGACCGCGGTTTTGTTGTAGAAGCTATGATTAGCGACGGCAAAGAAATTGTTTCCCTCAAACAACGCATTATGGGACGCTTTGCTAGTTGCGACATTTGTCATCCCAAAACCAACGCCCTTATTATAGC
Organism: Hydrangea phyllody phytoplasma; assembly: GCF_036985185.1. Classification (NCBI taxonomy): domain Bacteria; kingdom Bacillati; phylum Mycoplasmatota; class Mollicutes; order Acholeplasmatales; family Acholeplasmataceae; genus Candidatus Phytoplasma; species Hydrangea phyllody phytoplasma. The sequence goes on along the minus strand of NZ_BSDA01000002.1, from coordinate 124,028 downwards.
GCGCAATGAATTAATTACTGAGTCCAAAGCCCAAGAAGTTATTACTGCCAAAATTAAAAAAGTTCCTATTAGAAGCATTTTAACTTGTAATTGTGAATATGGTATTTGCGCCAAAGACTACGGCGTCAATCTAGCTACCAATAAATTAGTAGAAATTGGCGAAGCTGTTGGTGTTATTGCTGCTCAATCCATTGGGGAACCAGGAACTCAATTAACTATGAGAACTTTCCATACTGGAGGAGTTGCTTCTGCCTCAGATATTACTCAAGGTCTTCCAAGGATCGAAGAATTATTTGAAGTACGCAAACCTAAAGGAAAAGCGCTAATCAGCGAATTAAAAGGAAAAATCAAAAAAATTGATAAAATCCGTTCCCAAAATCCAGAAATTGTAATCACAGAAGAAAATGACCCTGACACAGAGCACCGTTATATTTTGGAACCTAATGTCGATATTTTAGTAAGTAAAAACAACAGTGTTTATCCCGGTCAAAAACTAACTTCTGGTTCGGTTGATCTAAAAGAACTTTTAAGAGTGGCAGGCACAACAGAGGCTCAAAAATACATCTTAGAAGAAGTACAAAAAGTTTATCGTGCCCAAAATGTTTATATCAGCGACAAACACATCGAAATTATTATTCACCAAATGTTTAAACAAATTTTAATTATTGATGAAGGTGATACTCAACTTTTACCTGGCACAGAAATTTCTATTAATAACTTTAAAAAAGCTAATTTAAAAATGTTAGAAGAAAACAAACTTTTAGCAGTGGGGCGCCCCATTATTTTAGGAATTACGCGTTCTTCTTTAAGAAGTGATTCTTTACTGTCAGCTGCATCTTTCCAAGAAACTACTAAAATTCTAATCGATGCTGCCATCAAAGGAAAAACCGACCATCTTTACGGACTTAAAGAAAATGTTATTATTGGTGGCTTAATTCCTGCAGGAACAGGTATTTTAGAAACTACTTTATTTAAATATCCAAAAGAACCTGCAACCACTTCTGAACTTGCTGAAAAAACTTACCAAAATTAAAAAAAGAAAGGAAATAAAAAATGTCTACTGTTTCTCAATTAATCAAAAAACGTCGTAGCAGTAAAACTTCCAAAACTAAAGCACCTGCTCTAAGTTACGGTTTTAATGTTTTGCAAAAAAAAGCTAAATATTACAATTCTCCTCAAAAAATGGGTGTTTGTCTGCGTGTAACTACCATGACTCCAAAAAAACCAAACTCAGCTTTACGTAAATTTGCAAGAGTGCGCCTAAGTAATGGTTCTGAAGTAACTGCCTACATTCCAGGCGTGGGACACTCCTTACAAGAACATAGCTCTGTTTTAGTTCGTGGCGGACGCGTAAAAGACCTTCCTGGTGTGCGTTATCATATCGTTCGTGGTGCTCTAGATGCTACTGGTGTTGCTAACCGCAAACAAGGGCGTTCTAAGTACGGCTCTAAATTACCTAAAGAAAAAAAATAATTACAATTACAAAGAATAAAAAATAAATAAAATAAAGAAAGTAGGTGAATTTTTGTGTCCCGTAAAGGTCATATTAAAAAAAGAGATGTACAGCCAGATCCTGTTTACAATTCTAAATTAGTTACTAAAATCATTAACATCATTATGGAAGACGGCAAAAAAGGCAAAGCTCAAACTATTTTTTATCAAGCTTTAAAACAAGTAAAAACTATCACTAACCGCGAGCCTATTGAAGTTTTTCATGAAGCCCTAAACAATATTATGCCTGTATTAGAAGTACGCACGCGTCGTGTGGGTGGTCAAAATTACCAAGTGCCTTCCGAAGTTCGTCCCGAAAGACGCCAGTCTTTAGGATTAAGATGGATTGTTAAATACACTAAAGAAAGCAATGAAAAAACAATGGAAGAAAGACTTACCAAAGAAATAGTAGATGCTTCTTTAGGTAACGGAGTATTAGTTAAAAAAAGAGAAGAAACGCATCGCATGGCAGAAGCTAATAAAGCCTTTGCTCATTATCGTTGGTGATTGTAACTTATAGGAGAATAAAAGATGGCACGTCAGTTTTCATTAGAAAAAACTCGTAATATTGGCATTATTGCTCATATTGATGCAGGAAAAACCACCACTACAGAAAGAATTTTGTTCCACACCGGAAAAATTCATAAAATCGGAGAAACCCATGATGGCGCTTCTCAGATGGATTGGATGGAACAAGAACAAGAAAGAGGAATCACTATCACCTCTGCTGCTACTACTGCTTTTTGGAAAGATCACCGTATCAATATTATTGACACTCCCGGACACGTTGATTTTACGGTGGAAGTTTCGCGTTCTCTTAGAGTTTTGGATGGAGCAGTAACAGTTATTGATGCTCAGGCAGGAGTAGAACCACAAACTGAAACTGTTTGGCGCCAAGCTAGTGAATATAAAGTCCCAAGAGTTATTTTTGTTAACAAAATGGATAAAGTAGGCGCTGATTTTGCTTATGCAATTGAAACCCTTAAACAACGCTTAGGAGTTCATGCAAGCGCTATTCAATGGCCAATTGGCTCAGAAAATGACTTTAATGGTATCATTGATTTAGTAGAAATGAATGCTTTTGAATATGATAACACTTCCCCAGAAACAGGAAAAGTAGTTCCTATTCCTAGCGATTTAGAATCAATTACCCAAACTAAAAGAAACGAATTAATAGAAACTTTATCTACCCTAGACGAAGAATTAATGATGTATTATTTAGAAGAAAAACCAATCTCTTCTGAAATGTTGAAAAATTCCATTAGAAAAGCAACCTTACAAGCTTCCTTTTTCCCAGTTCTTTGTGGTTCTTCTTTCAAAAATAAGGGTGTTGTTAAAATGTTAGACGCTATTGTTGACTACCTTCCTGCTCCTTGTGATGTTGCAGCTATTGTTGGTTTTGATTCTGACAACCAAGAAATTGTGCGCACCGGATTAGATGAAGAACCCTTCACAGCTCTAGCTTTCAAAGTGATGACCGATCCTTATGTAGGAAAATTAACCTTTTTCCGTATCTATTCAGGTTCAGTTAAAGCTGGTTCTTACGTAACTAACACTACTAAAGGAACCAAAGAACGTTTTGGACGCTTATTACAAATGCATGCTAATTCTCGTGAAGAAGTAAAAGAAGCCTACACAGGCGATATTTTAGCAGTTGTAGGATTAAAAGCAACTACTACAGGAGACACTTTAGTATCAGAAGGACAAACCATCGTCTTAGAATCAATGAATTTCCCAGAACCAGTAATTGAAATTGCAGTAGAACCAAAAACTAAAGCTGACCAAGATAAAATGGGTATTGCCCTTGCAAAATTAGCTGAAGAAGACCCTACATTTAAGGTTTTTTCCAATCATGAAACCGGGCAAACTATTATTGCTGGAATGGGTGAACTTCATTTAGATATCATTATTGAACGTCTTAAAAGAGAATTCAAAGTACAAGCAAATGTTACAGAACCTCAAGTAGCATACCGCGAAACAATCACCCAAGAAACTGAGACAGAAGGAAAATTCATTCGTCAATCAGGTGGTCGTGGACAATACGGACATGTGTGGATGCGTTTTGAACCAAATCCTGGAAAAGGTTTTGAATTCGTTAATAAAATTGTAGGTGGTGTAGTTCCTCGTGAATACGTTCCTGCAGTTCAAAAAGGAATTCAAGAAGCTCTTGCTGGTGGTATTGTAGCTGGATATCAAATTATTGATGTTAAAGCAACTTTATTTGATGGCTCTTACCATGATGTCGATTCTTCCGAAATGGCTTTTAAAATTGCCGCTTCCATGGCATTAAAAGAAACCAAAACCAAAGGAACCCCAGTCATTTTAGAACCTATTATGGACGTTGAAGTAGTTACTCCCAACGATTATGTAGGAAATGTTATTGGTGATCTAACTTCTAGAAGAGGTAGATTAGAAAACCAAGAATCACGCGCCAACGCTGTTGCTATTAGAGCGTTTGTTCCCCTTTCTGAAATGTTTGGATATGCTACTGTTTTGCGTTCCAATACTCAAGGAAGAGCTACTTTTATTATGCAATTTGCTAAATATGAAAAAGCTCCTAAAAGCATCACTGAAGAAATTATTAAAAAACGAGCTTAGACAACCTTACACTAAAAAACATTTTTATTAACAAAATAGTTGTGAAAAGCCAAAAATAAGTTAAAATTTAAATGGTAAATATATTTTTAAAACAAACCTTAAAACATAATAAAAGGAGGCCTTTGAAAAATGGCTAATGAAAAATTTATACGAAACAAACCGCATTTAAATGTAGGTACTATTGGACACGTAGACCACGGTAAAACTACTCTTACAGCAGCTATTACCCAAGTTTTGTCTACTCGTGGCTTGGCTAAAAGTAGAGCTTATGATCAAATTGATAATGCTCCTGAAGAAAGAGAACGTGGAATCACTATTAAAACTTCACACGTAGAATATGAAACAGAAAAACGTCACTATGCTCACGTTGACTGTCCTGGACACGCCGATTATGTTAAAAACATGATTACTGGTGCTGCTCAAATGGATGCTGCTATTTTAGTTGTTTCTGGTGCAGATAGTGTTATGCCTCAAACTAGAGAACACATTTTATTAGCGCGCCAAGTTGGTGTTCCAAAAATTGTTGTTTTCTTAAATAAATGTGATCTTTCCCCAGACGAACAAATTTTAGAATTAGTAGAAATGGAAGTTCGTGAATTATTATCTCAATACGATTTCCCAGGAGACGACATTCCTGTTATTAGAGGATCTGCATTAAAAGCTTTAGAAGGTGACGCTCATTACGTTGCTCAAGTAAACGAATTAATCGAAACTCTAGACACCTACATTGAAGACCCGGTGCGCGAAGTTGACAAACCTTTCTTAATGCCTGTAGAAGATGTTTTCACTATTACTGGTAGAGGAACTGTTGTTACTGGTAGAATAGAAAGAGGTCAAGTAAAAGCTGGTGATGAAGTAGAAATCGTAGGACTTAAAGAAACTAGAAAAACTATTGTAACTGCAGTAGAAATGTTTAAAAAAGACCTAGATTTTGCTCAAGCAGGAGACAACGTTGGAGCTTTATTACGTGGAATTAACCGTGAAGACGTACAACGTGGACAAGTTTTAGCTAAACCAGGTTCTGTTAAGCCTCATTCTAAATTTGTTGCTCAAGTTTATGTTTTAACTAAAGAAGAAGGAGGACGTCACACTGCCTTTTTCTCTCAATACCGTCCTCAATTCTATTTCCGTACTACAGATATTACAGGAGTAGTTGAATTACAAGGTGATGTTAAAATGGTAATGCCAGGTGACAACGCTGAATTAGTAGTTACCCTTAACAACCCAATTGCTATCGAAGAAGGAACTAAATTTTCTATTCGTGAAGGTGGAAAAACAGTTGGTGCAGGATCAGTTTCCAAACTTCTTAACTAAAAATTCATTATACCCAACCTTATTAATAAATAAAACCCACATAATGTGGGTTTTTATCTTTTTTAACTATTTTTTATTTTGTATTTTGCCCCTTTTTGCCCTTTTGCCTTTTTATCGCTTTTTAAAACTCCACAAATCTAACCCAACTCAACTAAAAGATGCAAATTTGGCAATAATGACATTTTAAACACTTATAAAAAAATTAGTTGTGTGCCAAAAAAACGCTATTTATTATCAAATTTCACAACACTAACCAAAAAAACACCACTTTTTGTCATTTTTTGCAATAAAAAAGCAAAATATCTTCCAATTAATTTTTAAAAAAAGGTAAAATATATATGTGCTTGTTTATTAAGCAAGTTAAAAAAGATGTAAATATTTTTTTAAATAATAAGAATAATAAAATAAATTTAATTTTAATAATAAATAAAATTAAAAAAGGTGGTTTAAATGGAATCCAATAAAGTAAATAATTCGTTTACCCAAATTAAAAATAACTTTCTTTCTTTATTTGAAACAACTACTTATAATAATATTGCTACTCGTAAAGGAATTGCTTTAAAAACAATTTTGCTTTTATGTGTTACAGCAATCACTTCAATGTTTTTTTACCCAATTCTAAAACCCGTGATATTAAAAAATCCAAATATTAATGCAATTTGTTTTTCCATGATTGCGTTAGGTTTTATAAATTATGGCATTTATTCTGCAGGATTAAAACAAGTTGAAATTTCTAAAGCTTGTGGATTAATTTATTCTTTTATAGAAGGAATAATTTTATCAATTATTTTTGTTGTTCTAAATTTAGTTTATGCCAATTTAGTTGAAATTGCCTTTATGGCTATTTTTGCAACCTTTATCGTCTTTGTTGCAATGTCCCATGCTTATTATAAAGGTTTTATAAAAGTAACAAATAGATTTAGACAAATTATGCTATATTGTTCTTTTTCTTTGGCGGTTTCTTATATAGTTCGTTTAGTGTTGTCTTTATGCGGCATTTGGACAATTGAAAATATTATTTACAATAGCTTTTTAACTCTTCCTATTAGTTTAATTATGTTAGGATTTGTATTTATGTTTTTAGCACTTCATTTTGATTACACCGAACAAATGATTAAACAAGGAATGCCTAAAAAATATGAATGGCAAGTTTCTTTGGCTTTTGCAACAACTTTAATTGAAATTTTTTTAAGAATAATGTTAATTTTGCTAAGGTTATTTGGTAAAGATCAAGAAAGAAAATAAAAAAGATCACGAATATTCGTGATCTTTTTTTTATTATATTACCTTTTTTATTCGGTTTGGAATAATAAATTAGTTCTTGTTCCTAATTGCATTGGTAATTCCAATGTTTTTGCACTAACTAATTTAACTCTTATTTGCTTAATTATCTTTTTGTTAGCTTCTAATTCTTGTTGAAAGTTTTTACCTTTCATAGCAATAAAATAACCCTTTTTTTTCACTAAAGGAACACACCATTTTAAGATAATTTCCAATCTAGCCAAAGCGCGAGCAACAACACAATCATAACTGCCATTTTTGTCTATGTCATATTGTTCTACTCTTTGGTGAAAAAAACATATATTATCTAATTCCAAATGGCTTTCTAATTGTTTTAAGAAATTGATTTTTTTTAAAGATGATTCAATGATTACAATTTTTAAATGAGGAAAAAGAATTTTTAAAGGAAAGCTAGGAAAGCCAGCACCCGAGCCAACATCACAAAGATTAGTTACAGTATTAAAGTTAAATATTTCTTTTAAAATTAAAGAATCATAAAAATGTTTATAGCAAACATCAGATAAAGATATTAGAGAAGTAAGGTTCATTTTTTGGTTTTCTTGTTTTAAAAATTCATAGTAAAAAACAAACTTGTTTAATTGCTTTTCGTTGAGTGCAAATTTGTCTTTTAATGATTCAAAGTAAAGCATGATGTTTTTCCAAATAAACTAATAAAATCGAAATATCAACTTGATTGACTCCTAATATTCTTGTTGCTTGTCCTAAAGTTTGGGGTTTGATTAAATCAAGTTTTTCTTGAGCTTCTTTTGATAAATTTTTAATATCTGCGTAATTGATTTTGCTAGGAATTTTTTTTTGTTCTAACCTTGCTAATTTTTGAGCTTCTTTTTGGGCTTTAGCAATATAACCTTCGTATTTGATTTGTATTTCTACTTGTTCATAAATGGTTTTATCTGCTTTTTCCTGTAAAAAATGTTGTAAAGTGCAAAAATTTAATTCTGATCTTTTTAGTAGTTGTGCTAATGTGGTTTTTTCTCCAAGACTAGCTGAGTTTTGTTGTTTTAAATAAGATAGATTATCTGAATTAACTAAAATTTCATAATTTTTGCTTTTTTCTAATAAAAGGTTGATTTTAGCTTTTTTGTTTTGAAAATTGTTATAATCTTTTTCATCAATCAAACCTAGTTGATATCCGTAATCTTTGAGGCGCAAATCGGCATTGTCGTGTCTTAATAATAAACGAAATTCCGCGCGTGATGTCAAAAGACGGTACGGTTCTTTGGCGCCCTTAGTGATTAAATCATCGATCAAAACACCAATATAGGCTTCATTTCTTTTTAACACAAAAGGAGGTTTATTTTGGAGTTTTAAAGAAGCATTAATTCCTGCCATAAGCCCTTGACAAGCAGCTTCTTCATAACCGCTGGTGCCGTTCATTTGTCCTGCTAAAAAGAGATTTTGGATTTTTTTAGTCTCTAAACTGTGTTTGAGTTGGTTGGGATTAAAAGCATCGTATTCGATAGCATAAGCATATTTAGTGATTTGGGCGTTTTGTAATCCTGGAATAGTTTTAAGGATTTCGTGTTGAACGTGTTGAGGCATGCTGGTAGAAAGTCCTTGTAGATACATTTCATCCAAAGATAGGCTTTCTGGTTCAATAAAAATTTGATGACTGTTTTTATCACAAAATCTTACTACTTTATCTTCGATAGAAGGGCAATAACGAGGGCCTGTGCCTTCAACACAACCTCCATACATAGCTGATTGGTTTAAATGTTTTTGGATAACTTGGTGGGTGGTTTGGTTGGTGTGAGTTAAAAAACATGGTTCTTGGGGTCTTTGATTTGTTTGGGGAACAAAACTAAATATTTGTTCTAAATTATCTCCCATTTGTATTTTGGTTTGGCTATAATCAATGCTGTTTTTTTTAACTCTTGGTGGTGTGCCTGTTTTTAAACGAATAACTTCAAAACCTAATTCTTTTAATTGAGCGCTGATACCGTAAGTTGTAGGAACGCCATTAGGTCCCGAGGATTTTTTGGTATTTCCAATTAAAATTTGGCTTGCTAAATAAGTTCCTGTAGTGATAATGACAGTTTTGGCATTAATTTTTGTTCCATCAATAAGACAGACTCCTTGAACTTGGTTGTTTTGGATGACTAGATTGTTTACGAGCCCTTCCAATAGAGTTAAATTGAGGGTTTTTTGTAATATTTCTAAAATAATTTGAGGATATTCTAATTTATCAATTTGAGCTCTTAAAGCTCTTACTGCAGGACCTTTGGAAGAGTTAAGCATTTTGATCTGAATTTGTGCAAGATCTGCAGCTTTTGCCATAACACCACCTAAAGCATCTATTTCACGTACTACAACACCTTTGGCAGGACCTCCGATAGAAGGATTGCAAGGTAAGGAAGCAACTTGTTTTAAGGAGCCTGTAATGAGTAAAGTATTATGTTTTTTTGCCAATATTAAAGCAGCTTCAACACCTGCATGTCCTGCTCCAATAACAATACTATCGTAGATCATTTGAGTACCTTTCTTGATTGTTTTTTTGGGTTTTATAATCATTTATTTATCATTTGTTTAATTTAATTCGTTTGTTTCGTCTATTGTGTTGTCTTTGTTTTTGGGGTTGTCTTCATTGGGATTTTGGTCGGATTTGGGTTCAAAAAAAGTTGGATTGAATTGTTTTTGTTTTTCTTTTAATGATTCGTAAAGTTCTATTCCTAATGTTTCTTGGATTTTGTCCAATGTTTCTTGTAATTTTTTATCTCTAAATATGTGTAATTTTTTTTGTTGGTTTTTCATCCAATAATTCATAGAAAAACAAGAAGATATCAATACAACAAAAGCAGGAATTCTTAACCAAACAGAAATTTGTCCACTAAGCAAAAAAGCATTTAATAAAATAGGCACTAAAACTGCCACAAATAACAATTTTATTGTTTTGATTAAAGTAGCTTCTTTTTGGAAAATCTGCCATATAAAATCTAGCCACATATCGTTTATATCTTTTTGATAAAAAGCTCCAAACTCTTCGTAATATTTTTTTTCAACCAAAAGGCGGCACACTCCTTTATCAGCAGTCCAAACAGCAAATTGGCGTGATTGAAAAAGAGTACTATAATATTTGCTTTGATCCAAATAATAAAATTCTACTTTGGTTTCTTTTCCTTTTAATGTTGTTTCTTGGGTTAAAAATGGTTCTCCTTGTAAAGAGTTGTAAATATTAGTTAATAATTTAAATTCTTTTTCTTTTTGAAAAAATGAAAAATTCATATGATTGCTCCTTTTCCTTTATTTTTTAGTTGTGAAATTGTTATTTTTCGAAAGTTTTTTTGCCAAAATTCATTAATAAAAATTTATTTTTTTGTTTTTTTAATTTTATGCATTGAATTGTTGTTTTAAAAATTGTTTTTTTGGGTCTTTTATATTAAAAATAACCTTTTCAAACCCTATCTTCCACACAATAAAAATAACTTATGGCTGCTTCAATCAAGACCTGACCAAATTCGTCTCTTATTGTTGAATGATAAGGTTTGAAAAGGCTACCTTAGTTTTGTTGGATAAAAATACTTGTCTTTCGTTAATGATTTTTGTGATTTGTAAATTATTTTTTTCTTGAAAACATTTTTAAAAAATTTTGTATTTTTTGTTTTAATTTAGAAATTATTTAGAAATTATTTAGAAATTATTTAGAAATTATTTAGAAATTATTTAGAAATTATTTAGAAATTAAAAATCAACATTATTATTATATACTTTTTTTATGTATTTGTGCAAACTTTTTTTATTTAATAGATATTTAATGACTTTTGGATCGTTTTTTCTTTGAGGATTTAAATAAAGAAACTATCTTCACTACTTTAATTGCTTTTTTTTGTCCAAAACAATGATTTTATAGTATAATATTTGTTGTATGTTTGTTTGAGTAGCTCAGCTGGATAGAGCAACGGCCTTCTAAGCCGTCGGTCGGGGGTTCGAATCCCTTCTCAAACGCCAGTTTATCTTTTATTTTTTGCACCATTTCTCTTAATTTAGTAATTTAGCAATTAGGCATTTATATTTATTTTTAATATTTATTTTTTTGTCCCAAACATTTTCACACATTTTTATTTTATGTATGTTATTTGTTTTTCAAATAAGAAATAAATATTAAAAATATTTAAAGAACAAATCTCAATAATAACCCTTTTTTTATTTTTGTTTTGTTTTTTGTTTTTTATTTTTTGTATTTTTTTATATCAACTTTAATGCATCCCAAAGCTAAAAGACATTAAAAAAGAAAAAAAGAAAAAGGAATAACAAAATAAATGCCTCAAGAACAAATTGTTTTTGTATTAATCTTAACTTTATCCGTTATTTTGATTCTTATTTTGGGTGGTGTAACTTTCATTATTTATTTTTTTGTTGCCAAACCGAAAAAAACGCAATTCAATATCCAAGATTTTGTGAAACAAGCTTTTTTAGAGTCAGAATCTAGGGTTGTTTGTCATTTGGATGATAAAATTAACAATTTAACTCATCAAAGTCAAGATAGTTTAACTAAAGAAATTAAAGATACTCGCCAACATTTAACAATTAATCTGGAAAATTCTTTAAAAGTTTTAAGAGAACAAAATGCAAGTGGTTTTCAAGAAGTGCAAAACATTCATAAATTATTGTGCCAAAACGATAAAACAGGACAAGCTGGAGAATTTTTGTTGGCACGCGTTTTGGAAAATGTTTCTCATTTTAAAGATAAATTAGTTTTTGAAAAACAATATTTAATGAAAAAAACAAACAATAACGGTAATCGTCTTAAAGTGGATGTGATGTGTAAAGGTTCTGGTAAATTTGTTCAAATTCCTATTGATTCGAAGTTTCCTACCACAGATTTTCTAGCCTATATTAACGCCAATTTCAACCAAACAGAATTAAAGAGTCGCTTTTTATTTCACATTAAAGAAAGAATTAAAGAAGTTCAAAAATACGTCAGCAAAGAAGACAACTGCCCTTATGCCATTATGTTTATTCCTTCTGAAAGTATTTTTGCCCAAATTAATTGCGATCCTGAAATAATATCATATGCTTTTAAACGCAATGTTATCATTACAAGTCCTTCGATTTTACTTGCTATTCTTAATTCAGTTGATTATTATTTTCAAATTTTCGAAAGTGTTCAAAACAACGAAGAAAAACTTGAATGTATTGAAAATGTGCTACAAGCGATGAAAAATTTTGATAAAGTCTTTATTTATGATTTGAAAGCGGCTTTGGAAAAAGTTCTCAAAGTGATTGAAGATATTCAAAAAAAAGAAAAAACCTTAGAGCAACGTTATCAAAAATTGTTAGAAGTTCGCAAAAAAGAAAATAACAATTCCAAAAACAACATCAAAAATGAAAAGATAGATTTTTAAATCATTATTTTAACTCCTTTTTGACATTATTTTAACATTATTTTGCAAATACTTTTTTGAGTTATTATATAATATTTACGGATACTATTTTTTTTATTTAGTATCTTATATATTTCATTAATTAAATTATTAAAATTATCTATATTTTTAAATCCAAATTAAAATTAAAAAATTATGCATTCAAATCCAATTTATATTATTTATTATTCTTTATTTTGATATTTTGAGTTTTGGCATGATTTTTATTCAACAACCAAAGGATATCATTTTATTTTTAAATTTACTTCCAAGCAAATCATTATTACTAGCGTTTTTATTGTGATATTACTTGCCATTCCTATTATTATATTTTTTTCTTTAGAAGAAGAATCTCCTCAAGGGTCATCTTCTGATGAAGTTATTGAACAAATGCAATTTTCTGATGAAACACAAAAACCAAACCCAGCCCCTTCGATTTTAGAAAAAAAATCTTGGAAAGATGTATTTATTGAAAGATCAGGAGAAATTGTTGAAAAAGTTATAAAATCTCCGAAAGTATCTCAATCACTAGAAACTTTTTCTAATAAATTATCAAGCACCGTTAGCAAAAGCCTTTCGCAAAATAAAAACCAATCGCCAAGAAAAGCTTGATTATTAATTATATTAATAAATTCAAATATTTTGCTAGCACATAATAATATATAATAATTAAATATTTTTCATTACAAAAGCTAATCTTTTTAAGGTTAGCTTTTCAGTTTTTTTATTTTTGCCACTATTCATAACAGAACCATTATTTTTTGCATGGTTTTTGCTGAATTTTTTTCACAAACCAAACTTTATTATTTTTTTTAACCCCAATTTATACATTTTTATTTTTTCATTTCACGATGAAATTTTGTACTGAACAAATTAAAAAAAATAATAAAACTTCCAACCCACCCCATTCAAAATTAATTATAAATTAATTATCAATATTTAAAAAAACAAACTTATTTATTGTTTTAATGACAAAATTGCATCAAAAAATCTAATCCCCCCCTATTTTTTTATTTTTTGTTTTGCATTACAAATCATTAAACTAAATTCAAAAAGAAAAAGAGGTAAAACAATGATTTTACATTTGTTAACCCCCCCAAAAGAAAGGTATCAAGGATATGAAAGGTGATTATTGGCGAACTCATTGTATAATGGGTTGTTCCCTTCTTGTCTTTGCTTTAATTTGTGGATCAATTATCGGCTATTTTTTGTATTCTTTTTTTAATCAAAAGAAATTAGAAGAAAAAAAACAATCATTTGACAACAAACTAAAAGAAAAAGAAAAAGATTTGCAACAACGCGAACAAGAAATGATGCGTAATGCCAAAATAGAAATAACTTCTTTAAGACAAAAATTAGAACTGGATTTAGAACAAAGAACCAACACAATTGTTGATTTAGAATCCAAAAATAATCGTCGTGAAGAATTGCTTAACAACAGAACTGAGAGCCTCAATAAAAGAGAAGAGCATTTAGATTCTGAACAACAAATAATTAGCCATACTAAAAAAAACCTAGAACAACAAATCAAAGAACAAGAAACAATTTTAAACACCCAAAAACAACAATTAGAAAAAATAGCTTCCTTAACGCAAGATCAAGCCAGACAAATCATAATGAAAGAAACAAGAGACCAAACCACTTATGAAATGATGTCATATATTAAACAAGAAGAAGAAAAAGCAAAAAGCGAAGCATCTAAAAAAGCCAAAACTCTTTTAGTTTTAGCCATGCAAAAATATGCTGGCGATATTACAGGAGAAAAAAATATTAGCGTTGTTAACATTCCTAACGAAGATATGAAAGGACGGATTATTGGGCGCCAAGGCAGAAATATTAAGTCTTTGGAAGTTTTAACCGGAGTAGACTTAATTATTGATGAGTCCCCTTGCACCATTATTTTAAGTAGTTTTGACCCGATTAGAAGAGAAATTGCCAAAAAAACTTTAGAATTTTTGGTCTCTGATGGGCGAATTCATCCTTCTCGCATCGAAAAAGCCTTAGAAACTTCAACCATAGAAGTAGACAATTTTATTAAAGAAATGGGCGAAGAAGCTGCTTTTATTACTAAAATCGGCGAAATACACCCCGACTTAATTAAAATTTTGGGAAAACTGCACTTTCGCATTAGTTACAGTCAAAATGTTTTGAAACATTCTTTGGAAGTAGCTTTTTTAGCTGGTAAACTTGCCTCTGAAATTGGCGAAAATGAAATTCTTGCAAGAAGAGCAGGACTTTTTCATGACATCGGTAAAGCTCTAGACCACGAAATGGAAGGAAGCCACGTAGAAATTGGCGTTTCTATTGCTTCCAAATACAAAGAAAAAAAAGAAGTTATCGACGCTATTGCCTCTCATCATGAAGACCAAGAACCCCAATCAATTATCGCTGTTTTAGTTGCAATAGCAGACACCTTGTCTTCCGCTAGACCAGGAGCCAGAAAAGAATCAGTAGAAAACTACATCCAAAGACTAACCAAATTAGAAACTATTGCTAATGCAACAGAAGGAGTTGCCAAATCTTATGCTATTCAAGCTGGGCGCGAAATTCGTGTTATCGTTGAACCAGACAAAATCGCAGACAATTTTATTTTCCAAACTGCCCGCAACATTAAAGAACAAATTGAAAAAGACATTAGTTACAATGGTGTTATCAAAGTTACTGTTATAAGAGAAACCAGAGCTGTGGAAGTGGCTAAATTATAATCCACCAAAGGAGATAATTAATTCATGAAAATAATGTTTATCGGAGATATTTACGGAAACCCAGGAATTAGTTATTTTGCCGAAAAAGTGGTTTTTTTAAAAGAAACTTACAAACCTAACCTCATTATTGCCAATGCTGAAAACGCTGATAATGGCAAAGGTTTAAGTTTTAAAATTTATAAAAAATTACAAAAATTAGGTGTTGATTTGATGACTATGGGAAACCATGTTTGGAAAAATAAACAAATTAAAAAATTTATTGACAAATCAAATGTAATTCGTCCCATCAATGACACCCAACAATTAGGGCAAGGTTATAAAATTATTGATTGCGAAGATAAAAAAATTTTAGTTATGAATGCTTTAGGACGTGTTTTTATTAACTCCAAATTGCATTGCCCTTTCAAAACTATTGATAATGTTTTGGAACAAAATAAAGCTAAATATGATTTTTCTTTTTTGGATTTTCATGCCGAAGCCACTAGTGAAAAAATTGCTTTAACTCATTATTTTGATGGTAAAATTGATGCTATTGTAGGCACTCACACTCATGTCCAAACTAACGACGAACGCCTTTTTCCCCACAATACTCTTTATATTTCTGATGCAGGAATGACAGGAGCCAAGGACGGCGTCATTGGTAAAGAAAAAGAACCTATAATTCAATCTTTTTTAGGAAATCGTGTTGTTTCAAGACCTAATGCCGAAGGAAAAAGACAATTAAACGGTTTACTTGTCACTCTTAAACCTCACAAAACTATTGAAAAGATTAATTTATCAGAATGAAATAAAATTTGTTTTATGAAAACTAAGCGAAAAAGAATCAAAATTATCTTCTGTATCACTTTAATTTTTTTTGTTTTTTAACGCTTTGCATTTTTTTATTTTATTCTGGTTTTTTTAATTATTTAAATTATTAAATTATTATACCAAACATAACTTTTCCATATAAATTTATAATGATTTTATATTTTGGAAAATATTTAATAACCCCAAAACACTTCTACCCTCATAAAGGAAAATTATGAAAAAAGTAATCGCTATTACAGGTCCTACCGCTTCAGGAAAAACTAGCCTTTCTATTAAAATAGCTAAAAAAATTAATTTAGAAATAATTAATTGCGATTCTCTTCAAATGTATCAAAAATACGATATTGGAACTGCTAAAATAACTCTCGAAGAAGCCCAAGGAATTAAACATCATCTTTTAGATTTTCTTGCTCCTGGAACAAATTACAGTATTTATCATTTTCAAAAAGATGCCCGCAAAAAAATCGAAGAAACGTCCCTTCCTTTATTTGTGGGTGGTAGCGGGCTTTATCTTAAATCAGCTCTTTTTGATTATGAATTAACTCCTAAATCTTTGTTTTTGCCACCTACTTCTTTACCTGCAATAGAAAATATGATTGATTTTATTAAACAAAAAGATCCTCAATTAATTGCGAACCTAGATTTAAAAAATCCTCGTCGCATCCTAAGCGCTTATCAAGATTTACTTGCAGGCACTTTAAGGTCACAAAAAAATAAAAAACACAATCCTTTATATTCTTCGCTAATTTTTTATCTCGATATTGATAGACAAATTTTGAAAAAAAGAGTTATTTTAAGATTGGAACAAATGTTAAAACAAGGTTTTATAGAAGAAGTTAACCAAATTCAAACTCATTTTCCAAACGCCAATTTTAATATTATTGGTTATCGTGAAATTAAAGCTTTGTTAAAAGGAAAAATAACTTTAGACCAAGCCAAAACCTTAATTATTCAAAAAACTATGCAATATGCCAAACGTCAAAAAACTTGGTTTAAAAATCAAATTAAGCCCATCATTCTAGATGCCTTATCCCCTGATTTAGAAAAAACCACTATTTGCCTTATTAACGATTTTTTAAAAACTGATTAAACATTAAACAATTAAACCAACGAAAACAATTCCAAAAAATAAGAAAGTAATTAGAAATATGATTAATACAAACGATTTTAAAACTGGACAAACCATTAAATTCAACAACCAAATTTATCAAATCCTAGAATTTTTACATGTCAAACCTGGTAAAGGTGCTGCATTTGTAAGAACCAAATTAAGAAACCTAAGAACAGGTAGTGTCATTGACTACACTTTTAACGCTGGTATCAAAGTGCAGCCTGCCTTAATTACTAAAATTAAGATGCAATTTCTTTATGCTTTGGAAGATAATTATATTTTTATCAATACTCAAAATTACGAACAATTAGAAATTAACAAACATCAATTAAAAGATTTTCTTAAATATCTTTATGAAGGGCTTTTAGTAGATATTATTTTTTATGAAAATGATGAAATTGTAGGTATCAGTTTACCTGACAAAATCTCTATTAAAGTAGCTTACACCGAACCTGGAGCCAAAGGAGATACCAAAACTAATTCTTTAAAAGATGCCACTTTAGAAACAGGTTTAGTAATTAAAGTTCCTCTTTTTATCAATATTGGAGAAAAAATTATTATCAATACTGAAACAGGACTTTATTTATCAAGAGACAACAATAAACAATAAATAAAACACCTTATTTTTGCAGTTTTAAACTGCTTTTTTGTTTTATCCACCACATTTAAGCCTTTTTCTTATATATTTTTATAAATTGTGTTTGTTAATTTCTTTGTTTGTTATATAATTATAGGTAGTTCATGTCATCTACATTTTGCCTTTATATAGTGTTTTGCGATTTGAATCCGTTTATAAAAATTATAAAAAATAAAAAAAGGATGATGATATTGTGTCTTTTTGGGAAAAATTTTTCAACATAACAAAACAATTTGCTTTTTTTAATACTTTCTTTATGGGTATTCTTTCTGGTGTTATTTTAAGCTCTTTTATTTATTGTCTTCTTTCTTTTCGTAGTGTGAAAAAAACTTTAGCAGCTCATAGACTAGAAAAAACAGATGTTAGTCAACAAGAAATAATTAAATTAATTGAAGCTAAGAAAAAAGATTTCAAAGAAAAAATGAAAAAAGATAAAGGCAATTTTGGGCATTTTTTGATAACTTCTACCCAAGAATTAATTTTAGAAATCTCAAGCCAATTTTATCCCAACTCCAAATATCCCTATCTGGAACTTACCATTGATGAAAGTCTTATTTTGATGTTTTACATAAATCAAAGAGTTGACAAAGTATTTCAAAACAAAATTTTGAGAATGTTTCGCAAAATGACTTTAAAAAGAATCTTTGTAATTAGAGAAATGGTTGTTAAAAAAAACATGATTCAAAAGTATCAAAAAGTTGCCAAAGTAACTAATACTTTTAATAATATCAGAAATTTTTTCAATCCTTTTCATTGGTTTAAAAAAATAATTTTTGACAAAACCTTAGAACTTATTTATCATCAAATAGGAGTTTCTTTGATTGCAATTACAGGCGAAGAAGTTTATAAAATTTATAGTAAAAAGATTTTTGAAACTGAAGAAGACCTCGAAAAAGATCTACAAAAAGTTTTAGATACTATCTCTAAAGTAAGTGCAGATCAAAGTGAAAAAGAGTAATTTACTTAACAAAAGAAATAGGTTTAACAATGAAAACATTTAATTGGTTTCCTGGTCATATGAAAAAAACTTTTGACCAAATTAAAAATAATTTATCTTTGGTTGATATTGTTTTAGTAATTTTGGATGCAAGAATTCCTCTTTCAAGCCTCAATTCTCAAATTTTTTCTTTAATTAACCAACGCCAAAAACCCCTCCTTATTTTGCTAAATAAATTTTCTTTAACTGATCCTTGTAAAATCAATAATTTTATCGCTAATTATCACAAA
The DNA here is from genome assembly GCF_036985185.1 of Hydrangea phyllody phytoplasma. NCBI lineage: Bacteria > Bacillati > Mycoplasmatota > Mollicutes > Acholeplasmatales > Acholeplasmataceae > Candidatus Phytoplasma > Hydrangea phyllody phytoplasma. Next base: position 105,473 of record NZ_BSDA01000002.1, on the reverse strand, counting down.
AAACAAATTCCTGTTTTAACAATTGATGCTATCAAATCCCCTAAACTTCAAGAAATATATCAAAAAGCTTTAACAACAATCAAAGCCAAAAAACCCCTTTTTAAATCTAGAAGAATAGCAACCCAAACTCCCAACATTAAAGCTATGATTGTAGGAACTCCCAATGTTGGCAAATCAACTTTAATTAACAGTTTTGCCCAAAAAAAAGTTTTAAAAACAGCTAATTTAGCAGGCACTACCAAACGCATTCAATGGATTGACATTGCTAAACCCAATATCCAGTTTTTGGATACTCCAGGAGTTTTGTGGCACAATTTTTCTGATCCTCGCATAAGTTTGGCATTAGCACTTGCAGGCTGCTTTAAAGATTCCATTTTACCTTTAGAAAAATTAGGCATTCACGCACTTTGCTATCTTATAAAACATTATGGTACCAATTTGAAAAAACGCTTCAATTTAGACCAAAATGATTTATCTAACCCTAATTTAGTTGATATTATCGGACAAAAAAGAAATATTTATACTAAAAATCAAAAAGTTGATCAATCTAGAGTTTATCAAATGTTATTGCAAGAAATAAGGCAAGGTAACTTAGGGAAATTAAATTTTGACTTAGATGTTTTACCTCTCTTTGAAAAACTTTTCTAAAACCCAACCAACCACCAAACCAAAAAATAGAAACGCAAAACAATTAATTACCCAAACTAACCATATCTTTTAATTGAGGGAGCCCAAAAAATGAAATCAAAAGTTATTATAGTAGAATCTCCTGCTAAAACCAAAACTTTAAGCCGTTTTTTAAATGATGAATTTTTAATTTTATCTTCCAAAGGTCATATTAGAGATTTGTCGCTAAAAGGCAAAGACAGAATGGGAATTGACATCGAAAAAGGATTTATTCCTAAATACAGCATTATCAAAGAAAAAGACAATATCGTAGAAACTCTTATCCAAAAAACTAAAGGCAAAGAAGTGCTATTAGCAACCGATCCTGATCGCGAAGGAGAAGCAATTGCTTGGCATTTATCACAAATTCTTAATTTAGACCCCCAAAAAACTAATAGAATTGTTTTTCGAGAAATTACCAAAGAAGCAGTCTTAAAAGCTTTGCAACAACCTCGCAAAATCGATGAACTATTAGTGTTTTCACAAGAAACTCGCAGAATGCTAGACCGTATTATTGGGTTTAAACTGTCGCGTTTGGTAAGGAGACTCAAATCACAATCAGCAGGAAGAGTGCAATCAGTTGCCCTTAAATTAATTGTTGATTTAGAAGAAAAAATAAAAGCTTTTGTCTCTGAAGAATACTATATTATTACTGCTTTTTTTAAAGATTTTCAAGCAGAATACCAAAATCCTTACAAAGGCAAAACCAAAGCCAAAGAAGCTTTTAAAATTGTCCAACAAATCACAGATAAACCCTTTTTAGTTAAAGAATTAAAACAAAAAGAAGCCAAACAATCACCCAAACCACCCTTTATTACATCTACCCTGCAACAAGAAGCCATCAACAGCCTAAATATAACTTCTAATCAAGTTATGAGAGTTGCTCAAAAACTTTATGAAGGAGTTGATATTTTAGGTGAATCTATAGGGTTAATTACTTATATGAGAACAGATTCGCAAAGACTTGCAGACAGCTTTGTTAAAGATGCTCAAAAATTAATTAAAACACAATATGGCAAAGAATATTTAGGTACTTACAAAACCAATAAAAAAGCTCAGTCGCAAGACGCTCACGAAGCTATAAGACCCACTGATTTATCCAAAACGCCCGAAAGCCTAGCACCTCATCTTGATAAATACGAAAATAAACTCTATAAACTTATTTATCAAAGAACTTTGGCTTCTTTAATGACACCTGCCATATTTCAAAAAACCCAAGTTTTTTTTGAAGTTGCAAACCATTTTTTTTTAACTGAAGGTTTGATAAAAACTTTCGATGGCTATCAAAAAATTTTGCAAGATGGCACCAAAGACAAAATTATTCCTTCCTTTAAATTAAATGAAACTTATTTGCCTCAAGAAATCCAAAATTTACAAAAATTTACTAATCCTCCAGCACGCTTTTCTGAATCCACTTTGATTAAAACTTTAGAAAAACTAAATATTGGAAGGCCTTCTACTTACTCTCAAATCATTTTTACCCTCAAAAAAAGAATTTATGTTGATTTAGTAGAAAAACGTTTTGTTCCTACCGAACAAGGAATTTTGACTGCTAAAAACTTAGAATTGTTTTTCAAACAAATTATTGATGTTAAATATACTGCCAAAATGGAAGAAAATTTAGATAAAATCTCTTCAGGATTAGTTAATAATAAAGAATTATTGCAAGAATTTTATGATGCTTTCAAACAACTTTATCAAATAGCCGATCAAAAATTAGAAAAACCAAAAGATATCGAAACCGATCAAAAATGTAATTTATGCAATGTCCCTTTACTCATCAAAAAAGGACGCTATGGTAATTTTTTAGGTTGCAGTCGCTTTCCTGAATGTAAAAATATTGTTTCTTTAAAAGAAAAATCAAGTTCTGTAGAAACAAATCCTTCTATGCAAACCGATCAAAAATGTAATTTATGCAACGCTCCTTTACTCATCAAAAAAGGACGCTATGGTAATTTTTTAGGTTGCAGTCGCTTTCCTGAATGTAAAAATATTGTTAAAATTAAAAAAACTTAAGTTTTTTCGATGAAAAACATAAAAAATTTATTTCATATTTACAATATTTTCAAGTCATTTATATAACAAAAAAGACTATCAATCGATAGTCTTTTTTAATTTATGAATTTATTTAAAACTTTTTGGTTGTTTTTCTTTTTTTAATTTATATACAAAACGAACACATACAAAAACGATAAACATTAACATAATGAAATTAGCACTGAAATTGGCAAATCCATATGCATTATTTATTTTAATGCTTGTTTTTTCTTCATTTCCAAACCAAACATTTCTAAAGAAATAAAGGGCAGGTATTCTGAAAAGAAAAACACGACCCAAACTTAACAACAAATCATATTTAGGTTGTTTAGCTGCAATTAAGAAAGTAGAAAAAACTTCTAATTGAGTAGTTAATAGACCAGTTGTTAAAAGAGCACCCAACAAAAAGGACTTAAATTCTGGGTTTTTTGCATGAAACATATCTAATGTCATTTGGTCTTTTTTTTCTTTGCCTAAATTTTTAAAAAATAAGCATAAATCATCACCAAAACCAAGCCCACAATATTCTTTAGGAGCACAAATTAAATAAGTAACTGCAAATACTAAAAAACAACAAAATGAGACAAGCATTAAAGTTTTAATTGCTCTTTTGTTATTTTTGTTCCCTAAGTTTTCAGAAACAATCATTAATTGTCCTTCTTTTAACGAAAACGATATTTGAGCAAATAAAGTAATAATGCTATCAGCAACTCCAATTTCACCTAAGCCGCCCAAACCTTTAAATTCGAAAGGAGTTCCAGCTAAAAATGGTTTATCAAATGTGCTATCTACCATAAATAAGGTAAACATTCTTCCGACTTCATAAATAAATTTGCCTATTGTTAAAGTAATACTTAATTTCAAAATAGTTTTAAGTAATTTTTTGTCTTGGAAAAAAGTTTTAAAAGAAAAATCACCTAAACTTAAAAATAAAGGATTTTTTTTGTTAAAAAGAGTTAAAAAAGCAACTATTGTAATAAATAAATAAGCAAGACATGAAGCTGTTTGCAACCCTAAAACATTGGGACACAACGCTTCTAAACCAATGACTTTGATGCCAAAACATAAAGTACTTAATCCAATTTTTAAACCCATCATAATACAGTTTAGAACCAAAATTTTTTTAAGTTTTCCCAAAATTCTTTCAATTCCTAAAAAGAAAACATTAATAGCAGCTAAAATAGTGCCCAACATTTGTAATCTAAAAGCGTTAATGCAAAGATTTTTTTCCTCAGTTGTTATTGCCTTTGGCACTCCGTTAATTACTTTTTCCTTTAAAAAAAGACTACAAATAGGGCTGGAAAAACCAATCATAACACAAGCTACAACCAAACTTACTATGAATAACAAAACAAAAACGCTAGATGCTATTTTACGAGCTTTTAAAGATTTGACATTTTTATTTTTACCCACTTCGCGCGAAATTAATGCAACTCCTGTAATTCCTAAACAAACTCCTACTGCTTCTACAATGCTTTGAGCGGATTTGGAAAATTGAATGTAGCTTTGGGTTGCTCCTTCTAGACCAGCTCCAAAAAAAGTATCAACACTACCGAAACAAGCTTTAAAAACATTAAAAACAATAATAGGCAAAGAAATAATCCATAAAGTTTTTAATAAGTTTCCCTCCAAAACAAGCCTACTTATTTTATCTTTTTTATTAATTACTTTGTTTTTTGTCATTTATTTAAAAAACCTTCCTTTTGATTTGAAATTAATTGAAATAAATTGATAAATTATTATATTTATTTTTATTGCATTTGTTGTGCAAAAAAGTATAAATTTAAAAAACAAATGGCAGTTATTTTTTGCAGTTTTAAAAGTGTTTGTTTGTATCTTTTTTGTCAAGGCAAAAATTAATTATTTTTCAAATAAACATTTTTGCCTTTATTTTAAGGATTTTTAATTAAGGATTTTTAAAGGTTTTCAAAAAAGATTTTAGGTTTAATTGGTTAAAGTTTTTGTTTTCTTTTAGCAAGCATTTGATGAAAAAACATAACAAAAAAATGCTTATTAAATCTAAAATAACTGCAAATTGTTTTCTTAACTACTCTTTAAGTATAACATATAAAAAAATAAGTGTTAATATTTTTGCTACTCCCAAAGATAAAAAACAACTAAAAAAAGGAAATCCAAATCCAAAAAGCTAATAAAATTATTCCAAAAAACAACTTCATTATTTTTTTGCAAACTTATTTTTCAATTGTTTTATTTATTTTAGCCAATAAATATTTGTTGCAATATTTTGTTTTATTTTGCGAAAAAGCCCCCAATATCACAAAATTTTTACAAAAAGAACAAAAATAATACGTTTTAATTGCAATATTTGATTAAATCGTATACAATTTAAATGTAGCTGTTAATAAATCAAAAAATTCTAAGACTAGCATAAAAAGTTTTTTCATAAAAATTTTCATAAAAAAAGATTAGTTAGTTTTTGAAATACCTAAAAATTTACTTAAAATAATAATTTATAATTTGGATAAAGACACAAAAAAGACAGTTAAAACAAAAAACCAAACTAATCATATTATATTTTATTATTTTTTTAAACGCTTTGGAACTTTTTCAAGTACACTATTTTTTTACTTATTAACATTTAACAACTATTTATTTCATTTATTTTAATTTTGACTCGCGCGCGCGGATTTATTAAAAAACATTCATCAAACTAATCATTTAACAATATTTACAATATTTCAAAAATATAAAAGAGACTTAATTTTAAAATGAAAAATGAAAACCAAAAAGCAAAAACAACAACAAAAGAAAACAAAAAAATTGCTGTGTTAACTTCAGGCGGAGATGCTCCTGGAATGAATGCAGCTATTCGTGCTGTAGTTTTTGAAAGCGCTAAACAAGGATTTGAAGTTTTCGGCGTAAAAGATGGTTATTTAGGACTTTTTAATAACCAAATCGAAATCTTAAATCCTCAAACATTTCCTCGTGTTCTTAATGTGTCTGGTACTTTTTTGGGAACTGCTCGTTTTTTAGATTTTCAAAATAATTTAGATGTTCGCAAGCAATGCGCCCAAAATTTAAAAACTTTAGGAATTGATAAATTAGTTGTAATTGGTGGTGATGGTTCTTATAAAGGAGCATCCAAATTGCACGAACTTGGCATCAAATGCGTAGGACTGCCAGCCACCATTGACAATGATATTTGTGCCACTGATTTTACTATTGGATTTAGCACTGCTCTCAATAATATTGTAGATGCCATCGAAAAATTGCGCGATACTTCTGTTTCTCACAACCGATGCAGTATTATTGAAGTGATGGGACGCCACAAAGGGGATTTGGCTTTATTTGGTGGACTTGCTGCAGGAGCAGACGTTATTGTTACTCGCGAAAATCTTTTATCCCAACAAACTATTTGCCAAAAAATTAAATCTTTGCACCAAACAAACCAAAGACATGCTATTGTAGTTGTCACTGAACATATTTTTGATGTTGCAAGTTTAGCCAAAGAGGTAGAAAATTACAGTGGTTTCGAAACTAGAGCCCAAGTTTTAGGACACATTCAAAGAGGTGGTAAACCAACTGCAGAAGATCTAGTCCTTGCTTTTAGAATGGGAAGTTATGCCGTTTCTTTATTGCAACAAAACATTTTTAATTGTGCTGTTGGCACTTGCGGACTTAATTTGCATTACACTACTTTTGGTGATCTTTTTGAAAAAACTTATGAAAAAAATGAATTATTTAATGTAGTAGCTAAATTGTTGTAAAATGATTGTAGAATAAAATATTGTATTTATCAAAATTAATTTTTGTACTTCCAAATCCCAAACCCCAAATAAATTACAATTGATTTTGATATAAATACTAAAAAAATAAAACGGAGTATATTTATGTCTACTGAAAAAAATTATTTGCCACACCCTTCCAAACCTGCCAACCAAACCCCTAAATCATTTAAAAGACCTATTTGGATCAATTTAATTATTCTTACTTTTCCCATTGCTATTTATTTGTTATTTCAAAAATTATCCTTATCCATTGATTTTTATATTATTGGGAACCAACCCAATTCCAACACCAATTTAGATAAAACCATCTCTTATATGGCACAAATTAAAAAATTTTTGCAAAGTGTTGCTATAGCTTTAGGTGGAGCAGGTGTTATTTTAGTAGCTAGAGAATACAAAAAAAAGAATTTTACTAAAGCCAAACAATACGCTACCCTAGCTTTTTTATTGGCAATTATTTCTTCTTTATTCTTTTTAGTGGTTTTGGGTTTAGGTGTCCTTTTACCAGCTCCATTTGGAGATATATTTTTAAATAAAAGTTATCATAGCCAAAATGGACTTACATATTATTATCTTATTTTAATTACTTTTGTAGCTATTACTATGAATGCAGTTTTTATTGGATTAGAACGCGCCAAGGAAAAAACTAGATTTGTCTTAATCCTTAATATTTGTCTTATTATTACAAGAATTAGTATTTCTTTTGCTTTTAAAGCAATCAAACAAAACCAAGTTAATTTAATTGATTTAGCCTTAGCTGATTTAATTGCTAATTTATTGCTTACTTTGGTAACTTTTTATTGTATGTTTAGTTCTAAAAATATTTTTAAGTTGCAATTTAAAAACCTAGTCTTTTCTAAACGCACAGTAAAAACTATCCTGAAATTAGCAGGAACATTAATTATTGCCAAATCTACTTATGAAATTGGAAAACTCATTATTCTTGCTATGATAGACAGTTATTTTACCAAAGATCAAGAAAACTTAGTAGATATTTTTGGATTTGTTATGGCAGTTAATGGTATTTTTTATGCTATTTCTAATTCTTTTGAAGATAGTCAATCTGCTATGGTATCTCAAAGTGTTACTTTTCAAAGCAATAGCAAAACTTTTAAAATCTTTAAAAATGTTGTTGTAATTACTCTTATTATAGGAATTATTGGAGTATTTATAAATCAATTTTGTGGAGAAAAATTATTGCGTGCCTTAAAAACTGAAAAAGTTTTTACCACACAAGAAATAACATCCTTTAAAGAAATCCTTAATTGGGAACAAACTTCTTTGTTTTTTTCTGTATGGACTACTTTAATGATGGGTTATGTCGCATCTTATAAGAAAAATGCTAATCTTATTTTTGTAATTAATCTTTTAAGAGTTGTTTTAAGAATAACTATTTTATGGTTTTTGCATGACATTTTGCCCCAATTAAAAGATGTTTCAATTCCTGATGCTACTCAATGTGGTTTAAGTACTTTTGGAAGCAATATTGTTGTCTTTTTGACAACTACTTATTTATTTTTATCTTTTTTGCGTCAAAACAAAACCAACCAAACCCCGCGTTTTAAGATAAATAAAAATAATGCTTTGCAAACCAAAATTATTAAATAAAAATTAATACAATACTGAAAAACATTTAAAAATATTTAAACATTTAATAAATGAGAATAAAATATTTAATAAATTATAACAAAGCACCAAATAATAAATAATAAAAGGAGTAAAATTACACAATGTTGAAATTAAACCTTGAAGGGATTTATAATTTTTTAGATTGGCACAATTATGCCCAAACTTTTGCCCCTCAAATCAAAGTCATACACCAAAAATTACATCAAGACCAACAACTAAAAGAAAAATATTTGGGTTGGTTAGAACTACCCTTACATTTTGATTTCCAAGAACTTGAAAAAATGAAACAACTAAAAAACTCCCAACCCAATTTAGATTTTTTAGTAGTAATTGGCATTGGAGGCTCTTATTTGGGCGCCAAAGCAGGAATTGAATTTTTGCAAACGACCTTTAAAAAAACTAAGCCAGAAATTCTTTTTGCAGGTCATCAAGTATCAGGCAATTACTTAACTAATTTGCTCCATTATCTTAAAGACAAAAATTGGGCAATTAATGTTATTTCAAAATCAGGTACCACTTTGGAACCAGCCCTTGCTTTTAGAATCTTGAAAAAAGAAATAGAAGAAAAATACGGCAAACAACTTGCCAAAAATCGTATTTTTGTAACCACTGACAGCCAAAAAGGCGTTTTGTTAAATTTAGCCCTTAAAGAAGGTTATCAAACATTTTTTATTCCTGATTCTGTGGGTGGAAGATTTAGTGTTTTTACAAACGTAGGCATCCTTCCTTTTGTTTTTGCTAATTTAGATGTTGTCTCAATGATGAAAGGCGCTTTGCAAGCTTATCACGACACTTTTCAAGGAGACCTTTTTCAAAATCAAGCCTATCAGTACGCTTTAGCAAGGTATTTGCTTCACACCCAACAAAACAAAAAAATGGAATTATTGGTAAGTTACGAACCGCATCTCCTTTCTTTTTCGGAATGGTGGAAACAATTATTTGCTGAATCTGAGGGCAAAGAAGAAAAAGGGCTTTTTGTAGGAGCCACCAACAATTCTACTGATCTACATTCCTTAGGGCAATTTATCCAAGAAGGCACCAAAATGCTTTTTGAAACAGTTTTAAATGTTACATCAATAAAAGATGATTGCGTTGTTCCTCACATTCCAAACGAACTTGATAATCTTAATTATGTAGCTGGAAAAACTTATTCACAAATTAATCAAAAAATTCTTCAAGCCACTAAACAAGCCCACATTGAAGGCAAAGTTCCTAATTTAGAAATTGTCATTCCTACTTTGGATGCATATCATTTTGGATATTTAGCGTATTTTTTCCAAAAAACTTGTGCAATGTCAGGTTTGTTGTTAGGAATTAACCCTTTTAATCAACCCGGAGTAGAAATATACAAACAAAAAATGTTTGCTTTATTAAAGTCATAATTGCAATTATTACAAAAATATTCATTTATTACACATTAAAATACATTTTTTAGCAAAAAAACCATTATAATATTTATGGTTAGTAAATTTAACTATTTGTCCCACAAACAAAAGTTATTTTATTTTTCATTTTATAATTAAAAACCAATTTAAAAAAGGAGTATTAATTATGCCATATATTGAAAGTATTTTAGCGCGCGAAGTGCTAGATTCCAGAGGAAATCCTACAGTAGAAGTAGAAGTTTATACAGAATCAGGAGCGTTTGGAAGAGCTATTGTTCCTTCAGGGGCTTCTACCGGACAACACGAAGCAGTTGAATTAAGGGATGGGGATGCCAAAAGATTTTTAGGTAAAGGCGTTTTGCAAGCTGTTAAAAATGTTACTGAAGTTATTCAACCAGAATTAGAAGGTTATTCTGTCTTAGAACAAACTTTAATTGATAAATTATTAATTAAACTTGACGGAACCCCTAACAAATCTAATTTAGGAGCTAACGCTATTTTAGGTGTTTCTTTGGCTTGTGCTAAAGCTGCAGCTAACTACTTAAATCTTGAGTTTTATCAATATGTAGGAGGTGTTTTACCTAAACAAATGCCAGTTCCTATGATGAATGTTATCAACGGTGGAGCTCATGCTTCTAACAGTGTTGATTTTCAAGAGTTTATGATTTTACCAACTGGACCACAATCTTTTAAAGAAGCTTTACGTTATGGGGCTGAAGTTTTTCACCATTTAGGAAAAATCTTAAAACAAAAAGGACTTCCAACTACAGTAGGAGACGAAGGCGGATATGCACCTGACCTTAATTCTAACGAAGAAGCCTTACAAATCATTTTGGAAGCTATCAAAAGTGCAGGATACGAGCCAGGAAAAGACATTTTTTTAGGAATGGACGTTGCAGCTTCCGAGTTTTATGACCAAAAACTTCAAAAATACGTTCTTGCATCTGAAAATAACAAAGCTTTTAGTAGCCAAGAATTAGTTCATTATTACGAAACTTTAGTTGCTAAATATCCAATTATTTCAATCGAAGACGGACTTGATGAAAATGATTGGGATGGATGGAAATACTTAACCCAAAAATTAGGTAACCAAATCCAATTAGTAGGGGATGACCTATTTGTTACTAACACCCAAAAATTAGCTCAAGGAATTGAAAACAAAATAGGAAACTCTATTTTAATTAAATTAAATCAAATAGGAACTCTAACAGAAACCCTAGAAACAATTGAAATGGCAAAAAAAGCTTCTTACACCGCTGTTATTTCTCACCGTAGTGGCGAAACCGAAGACACAACTATTGCTGATTTAGCTGTTGCTACTAATGCGGGTCAAATTAAAACTGGTTCTTGTTCACGTACTGATCGTATGGCAAAATACAATCAATTATTAAGAATTGAAGACCAATTAGTAGAAACTCCTTTTTTAGGATTAAAAACTTTTTATAATTTGAAAAAATGAAACCCAATTAAACACAAAACAAAAGTGATTTAATAATACAAACAATACAAAAACAAAATAACATTATTATTGACAAGACCATCGTTTAAGATGGTATTTTGAGGTAGGGAGTTTGGGAATATGACTAAAAAATTTGTAGGATTAATTATTTTAGATGGCTTAGGCTTAACCGACCAAAAAGAAAATAATGCTTTTCATTTGGCAAAGACTCCCTATCTAGATTATCTTTTAAAAAACTTTCCCAATACCACTCTTAAAGCCTCAGGTGAAGAAGTGGGTCTTCCCCAAGGTCAAATGGGAAATAGTGAAGTAGGACACCTTAATTTAGGAGCAGGAAGAGTTGTTTATCAATCACTTACTCAAATTAATAAAGCTATTCGTGATAAATCTTTTTTCACCAACAAACAATTTCTCCAAGCCATCGAACATGTTAAAAAAAACAACAGTAAAATGCATCTTTTAGGACTTATCTCTGATGGAGGAATTCATTCTCATTTAGATCATTTTAAAGCTTTATTTGATTTATTAAAAGAAAACAATTTAGTAAACAACACCTTTTTACACGCTTTTACTGATGGAAGAGACACAAGTCCTCATTCAGGTATTAACTACATCAAAAACCTTCTTGATTATGGCTTTAATATTGCTTCTGTTGTTGGTAGATATTATGCTCTTGACCGTGATAACAATTGGAACCGCATTAATTTAGTCTATAATATGCTTACATCCAAACAAGCTCCTGTTATTGACTTGCCATTAGAAAACACTATACAAAATTTTTATAATCAAGGCATTACAGATGAATTTATCACTCCTTTTATTACCAATCCAAATGGTTTAATTGATGATAATGATGCAGTTATTTTTGTTAATTTTCGTCCTGACCGCGCCATGCGTCTTGCAACTGCTCTATCTAATCCTTGTGCTACTAATGCTTTTTGTTCTGAGGGTAAAACCAATTTTTGCGGTACTAAATTATTAAATAATCTTTTTTTAGTAACAATGACTAAATACAGCGCTCAAGTTAAAAGTGTAGTTGCTTTTGAAAAAATAACTCTAAAAAATATTTATGGTGAAGTAATTGCCAATTTAGGAATGCACCAACTAAGAATTGCGGAAACTGAAAAATATCCTCATGTAACTTTTTTCTTTGATGGTGGCAAGGAACTGCAATTAAAAAATGCAGATAGAATCTTAATTCCTTCTCCCAAAGTAAAAACTTATGATCTTAAACCCGAAATGAGTGCTTTAGAAATTACCACCCATGCTAAAACTGCTATTTTATCTGGTAAATACGATACTTTAATTCTTAATTTTGCAAATCCTGATATGGTAGGACATACTGGTTTTTTAGATGCTACCATTAAAGCGATTCAAACAGTAGACAGCTGTCTTAAAGAAGTTTTAAATGCCATTTTTGCAGTTAAAGGCAAAGCCTGTATTGTAGCAGATCATGGAAATGCCGAACAAATGACAGATAACCAAGGAAATCCACACACAGCTCATACCACTAATTTAGTTCCTTTCATCGTTACAGATAAAAATGTTGTCTTAAAACCAGGGTCTTTATGTGATGTTGCAGCCACAATGCTAGATTTATTAGAAATTAAAAAACCTCAAGAAATGACAGGAAATAGTTTAATTAAAAAACTAGTTTAATCATTAACTTTATTATTTAAGAATACCATAATTAATTATTTAAGTGATTTTGATTACTTATTTAGCTAATAATTTTGAAAATAAAAAATCACAAAAAAAATTTATTAACCATTTATTTATAACTTTATTATTTATATTACATCATATTTATAAATTTATTAGTTATTTTATTTTTTTTTGTAGAATCGGAGTAAATTATAATGAAAAAAGACAAACAAATAAAGATTTTTGGGTTTCACCCTTTAATGTTTCTTTTTTTTGTAGCTGTTTGTGCTTTGCATCTTTTTACAGTTAAAGAATGGGGAATAACAAAATTATATCACCCTCTTTTAACCCCTTTATTTATTATTTTTGTCTTAGGATATGGTCTTAATTTTATTGGTGATAGTGTCCCTTATTTAAATAAAATAGGATTAGGATTTTTGCTTTGTATTTTTGTTCCTTCTTATTTAGTTTATAAAGGATGGATACCGCAAGATTTAGCAGACAAATGTAATGAAAATTTTTTCAGTACCAAAACACCAAATAATCATTTAGGATCTGATTTTGCTAACTTTTTTATAACTTGTGTTATTGCTGGAAGTATTTTAAGTGTTGATAGAAATTTATTAAAAAGATCGCTTTCTAAGTTTCTTCCTTTAACATTAATTGTTTGTTTAGTAGCTATTTTAAGTGTTGGTTTTGTAGGATTCTTATTTAATTATCAAAAACCAGAAGGGTTTAGCACTCAAGGTTCCTTTTTAGACTCTATTTTTTATGTAGCTGTTCCGTTAACAAATGGAGGAACTAATTTAGGCATTAATGGTTTTACAAATGGTATTTATAAAGATGCTTTTCCTCAATTAGATCAAAAAACTATTAGAACAGCAATTATAGTGCCTTTAATTATGGCTAGATGTTTAAGTATTTTATTTGCTGGCTTAATGTATGTTATTTTTGATAAAACTAAATTTAGTGGTAAAGGAAAATTAGAATACAAAAACAATAAACTTACACCCGAACCAAAAGAGAAAAAAACTCCTTTAGAATATAAAAATATTGGTATGGGTTTAATGATGATTTTTGTATTATTTAGTTTAAGTGGTCTTTTAAATAAATTATTATGGGGTTATTTAGAATCGTTAGTTTATTTTATTCTTTTCTTAATTTTGATTAGAGTTTTTAATTTATTATCACAAGAAAATCAAAGTCATATTTCTCAAGCAGGACAAGTAATATCTAAAAATTTCACTACTCCTATTTTAGCAGGTTTGGGAATGACAGTTAAATGGCAACAATTAATGGGAGGAATAAAACAAATACCTGTTTTAACTATGGTTTTAACTGCTTTATTGGTAGTTGTTTTAGTATCCTTTGTTCTTGCTAAAGCTTTGGGTTTTTATCCTTTTGAAACATCTCTTACAGCTGGTTTAGGTGCTTTAAGTGTAGGAGGAACTGGACATTTAGGAATAATGTCAATAAGTAAAAGAGACAATTTATTACCTTTTATTATGATTGCTACTAGAATTATTGGACCTATTATCTATACTTTGGCTTATTTCTTATTTAAATTTTTTTATATGTCATAATGTCATAATTTAACTAATTTTGACAATCATTTTTATATTTTACAAAACAAAAAAGGATTTAGTTATTCATGAACAAAACTAAAATAATTTGTACCTTAGGACCTGCTTCTTATGATAAAAACATTTTACAAGCCTTAATTCAAACAGGTTTGAATGTAGCAAGATTTAATTTTTCTCACGCTCAATACGAACAAACTAAACTTTTAATGAAAACCATTAAAACTATTAGCGATAAATTAGACAAACACACAGGACTTATGTTAGATACTAAAGGACCTGAAATTAGAACTCACGAATTTGATGGTGTAGTAACAATTCAAAAAGATTCTGAAGTAAAAATATCTATGACAGAAGTTTTAGGTAATGCTAAACTTTTTTCAGTTAGTTATTCTAATTTATACAATGAATTAAAAGTTGGCGATATGGTTAATATTGATGATGGATACTTATCTTTGGAAGTTGTAGGCAAAGACGAAGCCAAACAACAATTAGTTACTAAAGCCAAAAATACTCACTCCATCAAATCTCGTAGAGGTGTAAATGTTCCTAAAGTTAATTTAGAAATGGATTTTATTTCTCCTAAAGATTATCAAGATATTGTTTTTGCTGCCCAACAAGATTTTGATTATATTGCTGCTTCATTTGTTAGAAGAGCTCAAGATGTCAAAGATATTAGAAAAATTTTACAAGAACAAGGAAATTCCAACATCCAAATTATTTCTAAAATAGAAAATCAAGAAGGTGTTGATAATTTAGAAGAAATCATTCAAGAATCAGACGGTATTATGGTTGCAAGAGGCGATTTAGGAATAGAAGTTGATGGTGAATTAGTACCACTTTACCAAACACGTATGATTACTAAATGTTTAGAATACGGCAAACCAGTTGTAGTAGCTACTCAAATGTTAGAATCTATGCAAAGAAATCCGCGTCCAACCAAAGCTGAAACTTCTGATGTCTTTAATGCAGTTAGAGAAGGCACCACCTTTACTATGCTATCGGGCGAAAGTGCTTCAGGTGAATATCCTGTAGAAGCTGTAACTTATATGAAAAAAATTAATTATCAAGCTGAAAAAGTAGTTAATTATCAAGCTTTATCACAAGTATACCAACCTAAAAACTCCAAAGAAAACCTTTTATTAAGTGCTGTGGAATTGGCTTTACGCACCGATGTTAAAGCAATTGTTGTCTATGACTTAAAAGATGCTTATAATGTTTCTAAATTTCATCCATCCGTTCCTGTTTTGGCTTTAGTTAAAACTGAACAAGAAGCTCGTCGTTTAGTACTAAATTTTGGTGTTTGTCCTTTTGTTTCTGAAACCAAATTACAAACTAAATTGGAAGAACTTACCCAAAATCAAAGTAGTAATTATCTTGTTGTTAAAGATGGGATGCTTTATTTTAAATAATAACATTAAATAACAACGAACCAAACATACATCAAAAAAACATTCAAATTATAATTTAGGTAGTTATTACCTCATATTTTATATTAAAAAACAGTAGATTGTAAATTCAATCTACTGTTTTTTTTAAATTTTGTAATAAAGTGTTTTTGATTGTCCTGTGTGTTTAGAATATACATTAATTTTTCTAAGACTTTTGATATGAGTATTTGATAATAAACCTTCTATTTTGTAGTTATAAAAAGGAAATTTTAACTCTAAATCTAGTCCATCAAGTGAACAAGGCACTTCAATTTTACATTTAACAGGAAAAGTGGCAATAATTTCATTAGTGTTAATATTTTTTAAAGCAATGTGTTTGACATTCAAATAAGAAGGTCCACCTAAAAAAGATCCTTTTTCATAAATAAGGTCAGTGCAAAAGTTGTTTTGAATAAAGTTTTTGTCATTAAAAGGACTTTCATCTTGCCAAAGAATATACATATTTTGAGCACCATTACCTAAAGTTTTTAATGCCTCCAAAGAATAACAATTATTAGCTTTATCTCTTGTGCCTCCATCAAAATAAACTAATAAAAGGTTTTGGGGTGGTGGTTCTTTGATGCGTGAATCAAAAAAAACTGTGGATTGGATAATTTGAGAATTATACAAACCATAAGAAAAGTTAATTTGATAATGTTGATTAGAAAAGTTTTTTCGTAACCATTCTAACGCTATATCTTTATCGCTTTTTTTCCCTAAATATACATTATAAATGTTCATTCCTTGGATTTGAGATTCCAATTGAGGTTTAATTTGATCACTAAATTGATTATCTAGTTCTTTGGGTTTGTTTTTTTCATTTTCCAAAAGTAAGATTTGTTCTTTTAAATCAATAATTTTTTGGTTTTGGTAAACTAGTTTTTTTTGCATCACTTTTCTTTTATTTTTGGCTTTTTGTAAATGAGGATTTTTTTTGATAGTTTGTGTGTTTTTGTTTTGGTTAGGTTTGGGAGTTGCTTTTGGTCTGTATTTGCTTGTTTCTTTTATTTCTTCATTTTCTTCAATTTCTGTTATTTGTGGATACAATGTTTTTTTTCCTTTTTGATTGGGATTATCTAAATTGTTTTCTTTTGCTTCTGGAGCTTGTTCTTCGATTTTTTCATTTTGGTTTTTTGGTAAATCTTGTAAATCATTATAATTAAAATTTTTAGAGGATAAAGAAGTATTTTTAGTAGAATTTTGTGAAGCTTCTAAAGCAAAAAAGTTATTTTGCCATCCTAACCAACCAAATATTATTAAAAGTATAGAAAAGATTATTATTACAATAATTATGTTTTTTTTAAAAGATGGTATTTTCACTTATCTTTTTTTCCAATATTTCTATTTTATTTTTTATAAATTTATAAATATAAAATAAAAAAGAGGCTATAAACCTCTTTGATATTTTTTAATTATGATTGAGTATTTCTTTTTTTAAAAATAACAAAAAGCAAACTTAAAAAAGTGATGGAAATTAATATAATGCAAGCAATAACAATATAAAATCCATAATTTGTATTTTCGTCATTATCTGTTTTTTCGCTTGTTATTTTAGGAGATAATATTGTTTGTGAGTTGTTTTGCAACCCTTCTTTATTGGACATAGAAGTTGTTAATTTTTCAGATAAAGTATTGCCATCATTTAATAAAAGTGCGACTGCTTCTTGAACTTTTTCCATAACTAAGTCTTTAGTTGAATCTGGGTTTCCTACTTCTTCTGCAATTACATTTTCAATTGTTTCATCTAATTGATTTTGTGTTATGGGTGAGTCAAATGGAATATTATATTCTTTTTTAACTTCCGCAATAAACTCTTCTTTATTTATTTTTTTAATTTGATAAGTTAATTTAGCTTTTCCTTTATATTTAGGAGATTTATCCAATGCTTCAATGGTTATATAACCTTTTGAGCGATCTTTTTTAGGAAAATAAATATCTTCTTTTGTAATTACTAAACCATTATTTTTACTTTCAATGGCATTTAATAAATCCTCATTAGAAATCAATGCTTCACTGTGAATTTTATTTAATTCTATATCCCCTAAAGCTTTATTTTGAATTAAAACATTTAGGTCTTCTTTGACATTAAAAATAACTTCTACTTGACCTTTAATTTTTTTAGAATTTTCTTTTGCTTTGACAGTTGCTTTGTTATTGTTTATCGAAACAACTTCTAAATCGTCTCCAATAGCAAGACCACTTATATTTTTTTGATTTTTTACAATTTTTTCAATGATTTTTTTGTCATTTGGTGCACTTTCAAAAGATCCTATATTTTTTTCAATAGTGCTGATATCTATTGGTTCTGGTGGAGCAGCTTTTAAAGTGTAATTAAAACTTATTACAAATAAGATCCAAAGTAATAATGCACTTAAACAATAAATAAACCTTTGTTTTAAACAAGGTTGTTTTTGGTAAATATTTTTCAATGATTTTATTTTTGCTTTCTAATATCTTAATCTTTGCAAAATCCAAATGTACAAATTTGTAAAATGCAAAAAGTTTAAGATGAACTAAAGAATTTTAAACGAATTTATTACTAGCGGTTTTTGAAAATTTCTCGAATTCCTTTAAAATCCACTAATATTATAACTGAATCAAAACGAAAAAGAAACACTTTTTTATTTTTTATAAAAAAAATATTTTTCTTCTTTTAAATGCTAAAATAATGTTAAAATTTAAGTATTAAGATGTAGATAAAGTATAAAAATAAATGCAGAATTAATATTTTGTTTTCCGCCTTTTCCTCTTATTTTTGCTCAAATATCTGCTTATTATATGGATTAATATTGATTATTATGACCAAAATTAAAAAAATACCTTATCTACGCTTACATTTTATTTTATTTTGTGTTTGTGTTTTTGATTTTGCAAGTGTTTCCAACAAAATATACAAACAAAAAAACAACACAAGCAACAAACAAAAAAATTAAAATTAACAAAATTAACAAAAAAAATAAAAATAATAAAAAAGAGGTTAGAGAATGATTGATTTTAAAAAAGAGGTTTTAAAAAGAAAAGACGCCTTAATTGAGGCTTTGCAAACATTATTAAAAATTAATACTGAACTTACCACCTTTGATCCTAATAGAACAGGCGCTCCTTTTGGCGAAGGAAATCAACAAGCCCTTGATTTTATGCTTGATTTAGGCTCCCAAAGCGGCTTTAAAACCCTGAATTTAGAAGGATACGCTGGTCATATTGAATACGGCAACCAAAAAGAATGGGTTGGTATGATTGGTCATTTGGATGTAGTGCCAGCAGGAACTGGTTGGGACTATCCACCTTATGCGGCTTTAATTGTTGATGGCACGCTTTATGGCAGAGGAACCCAAGACGATAAAGGTCCTACAATGGCAGCTTTCTGGGCTTTGAAAATATTGCACGAACTAAATTTGCCGCTTTCCAAAAGAATTAAATTCATTTTGGGTGTCGATGAAGAAACTGGATTTCGTTGTATGAAACACTATTTTAAACAAGTCCCTGAATTACCTGTATCTGGTTTTGTTCCTGACAGCCATTTTCCTGCTATTTATTGCGAAAAAGGAATTGGGGATTTTACTTTTGAAGGCACAGTTTTAGATAATAGAATTGTAAGTATTCAAAGCGGGCAAGCCTCTAATGTTGTTCCTGATTTGGCACAAGCAGTTCTAAAATTTGATCCTAACTACTCAGATTTATTCCATAATTTTGTTAAAACCAACAGCATCAAAGCCACTTTAGAACCACAAGGCGATTTGTTAAAGCTTGAAGTTCACGGCGTTTCTGCGCATGGTTCGACTCCTGAAACAGGAAAAAATGCCCTTTATGATTTGATGAAAGTTCTTAAAGCATTGGGAATTACAAATGCTTTGGTTGATTTTTTTGATCAATATTTGGTAGATAGTTTGGATGGAAAAAAATTAGGCATTAATCACTTTGATGAAGAAACTTATAATTTGGTTTGTTTTTCTGGAGTTTTAAAATTAGAAAATAATCAAGCTTTTTTCACTCTTAATTTAAGATATCCTAAAGGAATTACATTTGAAAAAATCCTTTTTCAATTGGAAAAAGCAGCCAAGAGCCAACATTTTTGCCTCAAAACTACCCTTCATCATCCCATTATGTATGTTGATCCTAAAAGTGAATTAATGCAAACATTATTAAAAGTTTATCAAAAACATACTAATGATTTAGTTTCCAAACCTATGTGTGTGGGTGGTGGTTCTTTTGCAAAATGCGCCCCTAATTTAGTTCCTTTCGGACCTGTTTTCCCCAATCAAAAGTCTTTAGCTCATCAAGTGGATGAATCTATTTCAATTGACCAATTAATTACCTTAACTGCCATTTACACAGAAGTTTTATATCTTTTGTCCCGTTAAACATCAAACATTTATTCAATTAAAAAACAAGGAGTTATACAATTATGAATACTTATTTAGATTTATGTCGTTTTATTTTTCAAAAAGGCAGTTTTAGAAACGACCGCACTAATACAGGTACCAAAAGTGTTTTTGGCTACCAAATGCGCTTTAATCTTGAAGAAGGTTTCCCTTTGTTAACTACTAAAAAAATGAATCTTAGATCAATTATCCACGAACTTTTATGGTTTTTAAAAGGGGATACTAATATTTGTTATTTGGTACAAAAAAATGTTAATATTTGGAATGAATGGCCTTATCAAAAATATCAACAATCAGCTTTTTTTCAAAATGAAACATTCAAAGAATTTGTAGAAAAAATCAAAAATGATCCTCTTTTTGCCATAAAGCACGGTAATTTAGGTCCTGTTTATGGTAAACAATGGCGCGATTTTAATGGTGTTGATCAAATCAAATTTTTAATTTCTGAAATCAAAACCAATCCCAATTCCAGACGTTTGATTCTTAATTCTTGGAATCCGCCCTTATTAAACCAAATGGCATTGCCACCTTGTCATGTCTTAATTCAATTCTACGTTCATCAAGGCAAACTCTCCTTGCAACTATATCAACGTAGTGGAGATGTTTTTTTGGGAATACCTTTTAATATCGCTTCTTATTCTTTATTACTTATGATGGTCGCACAAGTAACTAACTTACAACCTTACGAATTTATCCATACTTTAGGAGATGCCCACATTTATTCCAATCACCTTGCACAAGTTCAGACCCAAATTCAAAGAACTCCTAAAAAATTACCTCAAATGATTTTAAATCCTGACATCAAAAATATTGATGATTTTAAATTTAGTGATTTTACTTTGCAAAATTATCAATGTGATGGCATTTTGAAAGGCGATATTGCTGTATGATTAATTTAATTACTGCCTTTGACGGCAATTATTTGATTGGCAAAGACAACAAACTACCTTGGCATTATTCCCAAGATTTACAATATTTTAAAAAAATTACCCTTAATCAAAATGTTTTAATGGGGTATGAAACTTATAAATCCTTAAAAAATTATTTCAAAAAAAAACCCTTTAATTTTAAAAAAACTTATGTAGCATCTTTAAAACATGATTTGGAATTGCCTAATTGTACTGTTGTTTCTGATTTGCAATCCTTCATGGCAAGTGATGCTGCCCAAGATATTTTTATTATTGGTGGAGGAAAAATCTATCAACAAACCCTACCTTGGGTAACAACTTTATACATCACCCACATTTTACAAAGACATCAAGGAAATGTTTTTTTTCCCAAAATTGACTTATCACAATACCAATTAATCCAAAAAGAAATTCACCCACAATTAATTTTTGCCATTTATCAAAAGAAATTAGATACGCCCAAATGTTAACTTTTATTTTTGTTGTCGTTTGGCTAACATCTGTTTTTTTGCAAACTTCCAAAACTATGCTAGTTGATTTTTCTTTTTGCTACAAACTGACAGTTAATTTAATTTTGGGTTTGTTGTTGGCTTTTTTAATAACGTTTATAATTTTGGTTTTTTGCCTCGTTTTAATGACTTTTTTGCCCCCTAATCATTATTTTAAAGGATTTGTTTCGCGTAGTTTGTCGCGTTTTGTCAACCGTTTTTTAAGAATTAAAGTAGTAGTTCAAAATCCTCATTTAATCCCTTCAAAAGAAAACGTTGTTATTTATGCCAATCACAAGTCATACACCGATCCTTTTGTTATTACAAGCGTTATTCCAAGAACTTTATCATTTGCTCCCAAACAAAATTTTAATTGTTTTTTTGGAACTGCATGGTTTTTAAAATTAGCTTTTTTATCTTTGGATTGTATGGTAATCTCAAGGGATGATATCAGAAAAACTGCCCAAAATTTAATAAAGGCAATGCCTAAAGTTAAAAATGGGATGGCAATGGTAGTTTTTCCTGAGGGAGGCATTAAAGATAGAAATAACGAACAAGCAATGCCACTTTTAGGAGGGGCTTTTAAAATTGCTTGCAAAAGTAAATCTTCTATTTTGCCTTTAACTATCAAAGGAGCCAATCAAATCAAAAATAAGCGTTTTTGGCAAAAAAAAATAGTAGAAATAATTATTCATCCTCCTTTAAAATACGATCATTATTGCAATACAAATATGCATCAAGTAGCTATTGATGTTCAAAATATTATCAACTCTAGTTTTAATTAAAATAATTATATTTTAACTTATTTTGATGTTATAATAAAATAGATGCTTAAAGAAATGCATAAAAAAGAAATATTTTTTTAATAAAGAAAGGTTTTATAATATGATTATTTTTAAAACAACTGCTTATTTTAATCCCCATTTAGATGATTTATGTTTTTTTGAAGAAAAAGAAGGAATCACTAAAAAATTAGTTTCAGCTTTAGAACCAAGTAACAAACAATCAGGACCTGTTGATTTATTTTGTCTTTCTTGGGCAATTTGTTTTTATAAAACTTCTAAAAAGATTTTAGCAGAACAAGACTATACAAATAAAGATTTAAAAGTAAAAGTAACTTTAGAAATGCAAAAAGATGATAAAGGTTTTTATTTTAAACCTACTGCTATTTTAGGAATTCAAGATATGACGCTGGAACAAACTGAAATAATCGCAGATACAACTCATAAAAGATGCCCTATTTCTCGTTTAATTAGTGCTGATGAAAATGTTTCTGTTAAAGTTGCAAATTACAATGAATTGATTACAGAATAAAATTTTTCATGATATAATAAAAAAACACCTTTTAAAGGTGTTTTTTTATTATATAACTTTGAAATTATAAATGTTTAAATGATCAAAATTATTCATGGTAAATTTTTTTTAAATCTTTATTTTTGTGAATAATTTTTTTTATTAAAGGGTTAAAAACATAATTATTATATTTAGCACCCGAAACTATTTCTTTTAAAAAAATGATATTCAATTGTAATAAATTTTTGGTAATGTTGGCATCTTTTGTCAAGGGAAAAGTTTTGTGAGGATTTTGCAAAAAACTTTTTAATATTTCTTGTTCTAAATTGCTACAAGACAATAAATAATTTATAATTTTGTTTTTAACATTTTTGCGATAAAAATAATTCATTATAAAAATAACTAAAAGACAAATAAAAACAATAAAAATAAATTTAAAAAAGATACTTTCAAACATTATTTTATTTGCCTTGTTTCATGCTGTTCATAATTTGACGAATTTGTTTTTCAGAAGGGGTACGACCCATTTGGCGAAACATTTCTTTGATTTGTTTTTCACTGATGGGAGGATTTTGTTGTAAATGTTTTTTAAACCAATGAAACATTAAAAACGCTCCTAAAACCCCGCCTAATAAAAATCCTATAATTGGATTTACATATAACCAAATATTGTTCATTTTGAACTCCTTTTTTCTTTTTCTTTTTTGTTTTTTCTTTCCTTGGTGAAAGTTTAAATTTTTTGATAAAATTGAATTTTTTTATTACCGTATTGTTTTTCTTTTTGTAAAACAAATTCTTTAATTTGTGTAGGCAAAACAATTTTGCGATGTAATTCACAAATAATAATGCTATTTTGATGTGTTAATTTGTCTAAATATTCAAAAGCAGGTAAATAAAAATCTTTAAAATAAGGAGGGTCTAAAATAATAAAATCAAAAATCAAGTTGGCTTTTTGGAATTTTTTTAAAGCTTGAATAAAATGACCACAAAAAATAATGCTTTGTTCTAAATCCAGTTTTAATTTTTGGTGGTTTTCTTTTAAGGTTTGAAAAGCTTTTAATGAAGCATCCACAAAATAGGCTTGTTTAGCATCTCTGCTTAAAGCCTCAAAACCATAAGAACCGTTGCCTGAAAATAAATCTAAAAAGATTTTGTTTTGGACTGAGGCTCCCAAAGTATTAAAAAGAGATTCTTTGACCAAAGAGCTAGTGGCTTTGGTGTGAGGTGATGGCACTAGTTTGATTTTGTGTCCTTTGAATTTTCCTCCGATGATAATTGTGGTCTTTGTCATGAAAATATTTTTCTTTTGATGGAGTTTTTCAAAGAGGATAAAATTTCTTGGTAATTGTAAGGCAAAGGGGATCCTTTTTGGCTGAAATAATCAAAATTACTTTTAAGAAGTTCATATACGGCTTGATTGAGGTTAAAGTAGGCTAGCTTTTGAAAATATTTTATTTGGGAAAAATTTCGTTGAGGTTCTAATTTGTCACTTAACAATACAATTTTATCGCAATAATTCATTTTTTTATCACCCCAAACATGTTTTTTGATGGCATTAAGAATAGTGACATTTGTGATGCCAAATTCTTTTTTTAAGATGTTTGCAGCAGATAGAGCGTGAAAAATAGCAGGCGTTTTGCTGTATTTTTGGATATTGGCTTGAGTAAGATAGGGTTTTTGTTGTTCTAAGGTGTCGTTTTTGGTGTAATCATGAAATAAAGCTGCAATTTGAATAGGCAACAAAGGTTTGTTATAATGTCTTGCCATTTTGGTAGCAGCGCGATAAACTCTTATAGTGTGTTCTAACCGCAAAGGATAGTTTTTTAATTTAGTTTCGACAGCTTGACGAATTTTGTGTAACAACATATTATTTTCATTTTTCTTCAAAGTCTTGAAATTTTTCTTTCCAAAGGTGATAATCTTGTTTTTTGAGATTGGTTAAAAACTTTTTTTCACGATAAAAACGATTGAATTTGGTAAACGCGCTTTCTTGAAAGCGATTTAGGGGTTTTACCAATAAAGAACAAAAACCTGCTTGATTAGCTCCTTTGATATCTGTTTGAAGTTGGTCTCCTATCATCAACATTTGTGTGGGTTCCAATTTGAGAAGTTGGCATGCTTTTTGAAAAGCTGTAGGGGATGGTTTTTTGTTTAATAAATTTAAATATATAAAAGTAAAATCATTTTTTAAAACTTTGTGGAGGCGTTTTTTAGAGGCATTAGAAAGAATAACGACTTTGAAAATAAGAGATAATTTAGTTAAAAGGTTTTTAATTTGTTCATCTAAAATATCTTTGTTACATTCAATTAAAGTATTGTCTAGATCAAAAATTAACGCTTTAATGTCTTGTTTTTGAAACAACTCAAAAGGAATTTGCAAGACACAAGGAAAATAGTGTTGAGGGATGAAAAATTTGTTGGGGCAAGTCATTTTATTGGACATCTACAATTTTGACTCTAAAAGTGTTTCCAGTTTCGCCGGTAACAAAAACAACATCTCCTATTTGGTGCCCTTTGATATTTTGTCCTAAAGGAGATTCAATCGAAATTTTGTTGGTAAAAGGATCTGCTTCCAAGGTGCTTACTAATTCAATTTCTTGTTGTTGCTTGGTGTGTAAAAGCTCCAAAGATACTTTTTTGCCAATACTTACTTCTCTTTCTTTGGAAACTTTAACTACGCGGGCATTTTTTAAAATATTTTGGATTTCTGAGATGCGATGTTCTATTAAAGCTTGTTCGTTTCTAGCAGCATCATAATCAGCGTTTTCGGATAAATCTCCTTGTTCGCGCGCTTCTTTTAAAGCTTCTAAATTTTCTTTTCTTTTAACTTCTTTTAAAAAAGTTAATTCTTTTTTTAATTTTTCTATTCCTGATTGGGTAAGTTCATAAATTTTATTATTCATAAATAAAAGACCTTCTTTTTTTATTTTTTGATGGTTTTTCAAAATTCCTAAATTATTTTTTGAGATAAGAAATAATCAACCCATCACCTACATCTTGAAAAGTGGTGCAAAAATCTGGGTGATTTGTTAAAAAAGTTTGAAAATTATGCATTTTTTTGAAAATCCCTTGATTATTTTTAGTCGTTTTGGCTTTTTTAAAACAACTTAAATTAAGGTTATCAAAAACGATAATGCCTTGTTTTTTGAGTAAAGGAGCATATTTGAAAAATAACTTTTGATATTGGGCTTTGGCAGCATCAATAAAAATTAAATCATATTTTTTTAAATTGCAAGTAGGATAAATTAACGCCTCTGCCCAAATGACATTTATGTGATAGGGAGTTTCTTTTAAAAAGTTTTTAGATAAATTATAATTTATAAAATCTCTTTCTAAAGTATCAATTTTAGTGCTAAGAGAGCTCATAGCCAAAGCGCTATATCCAATGGCAGTTCCGATTTCTAAAATATTTGTGATTTTGTTTTGTGAAATTACATCAAGTAACAAAGCTAATCCTTGGTCTTGGATAATGGGGATTTTGTTTTCTTGGGCGTATTTTTTTAATTTTTGTAAGTTTTTTTCTTTGTTAAAATCAAACATTTCAATGCTCTTTGTTTGGGTGTAATTTGATATAATCGAGATAATTTTGTAAAATGATGGTTGCTGCAATTTCGTCTTTCATTTGTAAAATTTTGCCCTTTTTTTTGTTATTGGTTTTTAACATTTGGATCGCTTGTACGGTAGATAAACGTTCATCCCATAAAATTACTTTTACTTGCTCAAACTTGTTTTCTAGCGTTTTTTTAAAATCACTACTTATTTTGGCTTTAATTCCTATGTCGTTGTTCATGTGTTTGGGGTATCCCAAAACAATTGTTTTAATTTGATATCGAGAAATGATTTCTTGTAAAGGTGCAATCAATCGATCGTATTTGTGGGTGGCAAAAATAATAGTTTTGAGGTTTTGGGCAATAATTCCTGTTTGTGATAAAGCGATTCCTAAAGTTTTTTCACCTAAATCCAACCCCAAAGATGCATTATTTTGGCAGTTTAACATAATAAAACATTCTCATTTTTCAAAAAATGGTTTGAATGATAAAAATTATTCTTTTTTTCTTGGTTTTGGTTCAACTTCATTTTATCAATTTTTTTGTGTTTTTGGGCAAATAATTTTATTAATAATTGTTTAAAAGATTTGAAAAATAGTGGTTTTGGGGTTTTAAAAAGGTTTAATTTTAATTTTTCTTCCGCTTTGATTATTTTTTTCTTTTTTATTTTGTTTTTTTTGTCATTTCGAACACCTTTTAACAATTTTTAGGATTTTTTTCCTTGAGGATTTTTTTATTATAAATTTTTTAAACAGTTTAATTTATTTCTAATTTGGTTTTTACAAAATTAAGCACTTGTTCTAAATTTTTAGTTTTTTTGGTGCCCCCTTGAGCTAAACTAGCATTGCCACCACCAGAACCACAAACCAAGGATACAGCTTCTTTAATCAAATTACCTGCATGTAGAGTTTTGCTTTTGCATAAAAAAACAATTTTTTCAGGTTGCACATAAGATAAAAATAAAACTTCTAAATGGTATTTATCAAAAATATGATTCATAAAAAATTTGAGAACTTCTAAAGGTTTTTCTTCTTCAATGGTTAACATAATTTTTTTGGTAATTTGTGGTGGTAAAAAATTAGATTCTGCTTGTACCATATTTTTTTGATGATATTCTAAAACTTTTTTTTCAAAAAGAACTAAGGCTTGTTGTTGTGCTTTGATATGTTTTTGATAATTGAGAATATCTTGATAACTTTGGGTTATTGGAGGAAAATTTTTAACATCAAAAATGAGGTTTTGCGTTTGTAAGAATTTTGCTTTTTGGGTTAGTTGGTGCAAGTCGTTTTGGTAAGGAACTAATTTGGCGTTGAGGCTTTCTTGGCAATTGTTATTACAAACTGCCTCAATGCGGTAGATACCAGAGCTAATGCTGTCGCATGACAAAATAGTAAAATGTTCTAAATCTTTAGTATTTGTGGCATGTGTTCCTCCGCATAAATCCACTGAAAAAGTATCAATACTTACGATTCTTACTTTGTCTTTGTATTTGGCTTTTTGATTTTGTTCTAGAAGAGTGGCGTATTTTTTTTGGGCGTCTGGGATTGAAAGTTGTTCAATTTTGACTGGAACACTTTTTTGAATTAGTTGGTTTACTTCTTTTTCTATTTGTAATAAAGTTTGGGGAGTAATTTTTTCAAAATGATTAAAATCATAACGTAAAGAGCTAAATCCCACTGATGAACCTTGTTTTTTGAGGTGGCTGCCTAATTGTTTTTGCAAAACTGCTTCTAAAAGATGTGTTGCTGTGTGATGATAAGAAATTTGATTGCGTTTAGTCTTTTCAATGCAGGCATAAACTTCTTGACCTTCGCAAAAGTTGCCTTGAACTTCGTGCAAAATTTGTCCGTTTGGTAGTTTAGTTATTTTGGTAACTTTGGTGTTGTCAATCCAACCTTCATCTTCTATTTGTCCTCCCATATTAGCATAAAAAGGTGTTTTTTCAAGCACTATTCCTTTGTCAAAAACTTTGATTACTTTGGTTTTGCAAGTAAAATTTGTATAACCTATAAATTCGCTGGGAGTTAAAAATTGGAGAAATGCTTCTTCTTGCTTATTCATGTGTGTTTGCGATGTTTGATTTTGTTTACTTAAATTTTGGTGGTCGTGGAGTAATTCTTGGAATTTTTGGTAGTCTGTTGTAATGTTTTTCTTTTTAGCATAATCCAAAATTAAATCTTCAGGAATGCCGTAAGTGTCGTATAATTTGAAAAAGTTTTGTCCTGATAAAGTGTTTTGGGTGAGATGTTGTAAAAAAGTTTTTTCGGCAGTTTTGAGAGTTTGTTCAAAAATATTTTCTTGTTGCAATAGCACTTTGGCAATCATTTCTTGGTTGGTGCATAGTTCTTTGTAAAAATCTTTCATCATTGCAACTGTTGGAGGCACTAATTGATGTAAAAAAGGTTTGTCTAAACCTAGTTTTTTGCCTTCGTTAGCAGCTCTTCGTAATAATTTTTTTAAGACATAGCCCCTTTTTTCGTTAGTGAGGGCTGCTCCGTCATTGATTGCGAAAACCAAAGTTTTTAAGTGATCTGCAATAATTTTAAAACTTTCTTGTCCTGTGTATTTGATTTGTGTCATTTTTTCCAAAGCTTTTATTAAAAGAAAGAAAAGGTCTGTTTCAAAATTGGTTTTGGTGTTTTGCAAAATACAGGCTAAACGTTCTAAACCAGCCCCAGTATCAATGTTTTTGCTTGGTAGTTCTTGATATTTTTCGATAGGTAATTTAGGGTCGCAATTATATTGAGAAAAAACAATATTCCAAATTTCGATAAAGCGGTCGTTTTCTAAATCTTGGATAATTAGTTCTTTGTTGCGAGGGTCAAAAGTTTTTCCTCTGTCAAAAAAAATCTCGGTGCAAGGACCAGAAGGACCAGGACCTATTTGCCAAAAATTGCTCTTTAAAGGAATAAGGTGGTTTTTTTCTACTCCTAAGTCAAGCCAATATTGATAAGTATCTTGGTCTTGAAAAAAATAAGTGATGTAGAGTTTTTCTAAGGGAAAAGCAAACCATTTAGGCGAAGTTAACAACTCAAAGGCGTAGTGGATAGCTTCTTTTTTAAAATAATTTCCGATAGAAAAATTGCCTAACATTTCAAAAAAAGTATGATGGCGCGAGGTTTTTCCTACGTTTTTGATGTCGTTGGTACGAATACATTTTTGCACGTTAGTAATGCGTCTAAAAGGAGGTGTTTGTGTGCCATCAAAATATTTTTTTAAAGGGGTAATGCCTGCATTAACCCATAATAAGTTAGCTTCGTTTCGTGGTATCAAAGAAGATGATTTTACGATGTGATGGTTTTTGCTTGCAAAAAATTTGAGCCAGATTTGTCTAATTTCAAAAGATGTCATTATAAAAACTCCTTTAATTGGGTGATATTTGGGGTGATATTTGATATTAATTTGGTCTTTGATTTGTTTTTTTTTGATACAAATAATAATTAGTTTATTAAAATGCGTTTTGCATTAATTTTGATTTGCGATATATAATTGATATCTAACATGTGTATAAAATTAAAAAACCGATCAAACTTAATTTTAACATTTTTTTATGGCTTTTCGTTATTTTTTTGCATTTTTTCGTTATTTTTTTGACTTATTTTGGTTTTGCAAAAGCTAAAAATATTATTTTTTAATTGTTGATAATTATAAAAAGGATTGTTTTAAAAAATGATATAATTTAATTGTTGTTTTAAAATAACAAAATAATTTTAATTTAACATTTTTTATTAATTTATTTCGATTTTTTATTAATTTAATTTTTTTCTTTTTTGAGTCAAAAACAAATAATTATAATCATACAAAAAACAAAAAGTGAAAGTATCAAAAGTGAAAATCACATCTTTTTACAAATTTTTTAATTCTTCATTTTTTTCAATTTATTTTATTAAAATTAAAAAAAATTTAAGCTCGTTATTGTTAGTGATTTTTTCTTCAATAATTTTAATTTTGGGGCTTTTTGATAGTTGTTTGCAAACGCATCTAGACTCATTTGCTTATTGTAAAAATATTTTTCATTATACAAGACAAAGTATTTTTTTAATTTTGGTAGTTGCAATAATTGCTTTAACTAAATATAGAACTACTAAATTTTATCAAATATTAAGTTTTGTTACTTTGGTAAATATTTTAATTATAAGTTTGGTTTTTTGTGATTTTATTGAAGACCACAAACAGCATTTTATTTCTGCAAATTGGCAAATGCAGCTAATTCCTTATTATTTGCAATATGTTTTTGCCCCTTTGATTTATTGTTTTTATGTGTGGAAACAACCAATTACTTTTTTGGGTTGGAAAAAAGTATGGATAGTTTTTGTTCATCCTTTTTGCTATTTTTTGTTATCTGCTATTATTTTTGGTTTTAAAGCGGATTTGAAATCGCATTTTATTAATCCTTATTACCAAAATAATTTAACAGTAGCTTATTTTAAACTTTTTGTCTCTTTTTTGCTTTTGGCAATGGGTTTAATCGGAGTGCAAAAAATAAAAATTCATCCTTTTTATAAAGGTGCACTTTTAGTGCTAGGAGCATTTTTGATTTGTGTTATTCCTAGGGAAAAAAGTGATTGGAATCATGCCAAAGAATTGGTGTTTTACCCTCAACAAATGGGTTCTTCTCTTTTTCCTGAATCACAAGATATTGCTAAACAATTAAGTAATTTAGTGCTTGAATTTGAAGGAAAACAAGACACAGGTTTAAAAACAGGTGAAAAAATTTTGGAACTAGGAGCAGGCAGTGGTAATGTTACTAAATATTTAGTACAAAAGTTTGGTGCCCAAAATGTTATTGCTTTGGAATATGATAAAGAATTATGTAATGTTTTGAGAAATAAATTTCCAGGTTTAACAGTTATCGAAGGAGATGCTTGTAATTTTATTGAATTGTTAAAGAAGCAAATTGATGAAACTCAAATAAAACAAATAAAAGGGATAGTATCTACTTTGCCTTTGAGTATTTTTTCTAAAGAACAATTGCAAGAACTAAATAAAAACCTTGCCACAGTAATTAAACAAAATAAGATTAGGTTTGTTGAATATCGCTTTTTGCTATTTTTACGTGAAAAACACATTATTGGAGATGGTGTAGAAGAAATTCAAGATACTAAAAATCAAATTTTTGTTTCTAGTGCAATTTTACCAACCAAAGTTTTTATTTTTGCTGCTACTGATGTTACAAAATAATATCATTTTATAAAATAAAAAGTTAACTTATTTTAAGTTAACTTTTTTATATTTTAGGGATTTGGCAATATTAATTTAATATGCGTTTAATTGCTTGTTCTAAAAAATGTTTATCGATTTGGTCTTTGTTATTTCTGATAGCCAAAATTAAAGCCTCATTGAGAATGGCTGCAAGTTGGGCACCTGATGCACCT
This sequence comes from Hydrangea phyllody phytoplasma, assembly GCF_036985185.1. Taxonomy (NCBI): domain Bacteria; kingdom Bacillati; phylum Mycoplasmatota; class Mollicutes; order Acholeplasmatales; family Acholeplasmataceae; genus Candidatus Phytoplasma; species Hydrangea phyllody phytoplasma. The sequence continues at coordinate 73,900 of NZ_BSDA01000002.1, read as the reverse complement.
TCAGTAATTAAAGCTAATTTGTAAAAATCAACATCCAAAGAAATATTTTTATTTTTAGCATGAACTTTTAGAATAGCTTCTCTAGCTTTTAGATTAGGTAAATTAATTTTGATTTTACGGTCAAATCTACCTGGACGAATCAAAGCAGGATCTAGCATATCTATTCTATTAGTAGCAGCAATAATGATGATTTGTGAAAGTTTAAAAAAACCATCCATTTCTAATAAAAGTTGGTTTAGGGATTGGTCGTGTTCTCGTGATTCTATGATGGAGTTGTTTTTTCTTTTTGCTCCTAAAGCATCTATTTCATCAATAAAAATAATGCAAGGAGTAGTTCTTTTGGCTTTTTGAAATAAATCTCTTATTCTAGAAGCTCCAACGCCTACATAAACTTCGACAAATTCAGAACCAGAAACAGCATAAAAAGGATTTTTGACCTCATTAGCTAATGCTTTTGCAAGTAAGGTTTTTCCTGTTCCTGGAGGTCCTTCTAATAATACTCCTTTAGGAATTGTAAAGCCCATTTTATGATATTTTTGAGGATGTTTTAAGAAATCTATTAATTCTTGGATTTCTTTTTTTTCTTCTTCAAGACCTGCTACATCTGCAAAAGTTATTTTGTCTTTGGAAGAATCAATGTTTGTATTAAATTTATTTATTTTGTTTGATAACATTTGTTTAAGATGAATTAAAATATAAAATCCAAAAATAAAAGAAACAAGATAACTTATAAATTTGAAATATAATTCTAAAAAATTAAATTGGATATTTTCTTTGACTTCTACCAAAACATCTTTATATGAATAAAAAGCATATACTAAATAATCATAATTGGAGGCTGCCATTTTACAATAATATTTTTGATTATCAAAACTTTCTGCTTGGATTAAATAATGTTCTTTGTTCCAAATGCTGTATTGGCTTTTATAAGTATAATGAATTTTTTTAATTTCGTTGACTTTAAATTTTGCAAATAGTTCGTATATATTTATTAAAGAAGCGTTTTTTAATTGATTTTTTTCTATCCAAAAATATGATAATTCTAGACTAATTAAAAATAATAAAATTAAAGATAATGGCAAAATAAAGCAGATAATAATTTTGTTTTTTTTAAAAAGTTTGAAAAACACTAAGTAAGTCTCCATGATGAAATTTATAAAAGAAAAGGTTATAAAAAAATTATTTTAATTAAATTTGTGTGTAATTAAATTAATAAAAGTGAATAGCGCACAAAAATTTATGTTATTTGGGTTTGAAAAAAAGATTTTCCAAAATTTAATTTTCCTTGGAAAAACCATATAAAAACTCCATATTATCTTTAAGACGTAAATTAATTAAATAAAATAAAGCTCCTATGATGGTATTACTTACAATAACTGATGAAAAACTATAAATAAGATTAAGCGACCAAGAATAAGAAGGACTTGGGATGAACCACTTTAAAAAAGTTTTTTTGGCAAAGTTTTCTTGTAATAAATTAATAAATAAAATGCTTGAAATAATTTGAACTACACTAATTAATACTAAAGTTATTATAATAGGTGTTTTTTTGGTGAGATGATTTAAGTTTTTTTGATAAAATAAGCCCGAAAAAGAGCAGACAATATAGGGAAGAAAAAATCTGTAAAGGAAAATAAGGGCTTTGCTTGCATGTTCGTTTTCGTGGTCATGACTATGATTATGATTTTCGTGTGTATGGTGTAATAACACTTCCATAAAAGAAAATTCCAAAACATAATGAATTAAAAGATAAAATAAACTAGCCCAAAATCCGTATTTAGGTCCAAAAAGATAACCTATTAAAATGATAAAAATTAATTCAATGCGAAAAAAAGCATAATTGCAAGGGATTGTTGCATTAATAGTATAACGAGAAAGAAGTTCCAAACCAAAAGCCAAAAATAATAAGAAAGAAATGGCAATGATTTTTCTTAAAACATTTTTTTGATTATTTAACATAAATATACCTTCGATTTTATTTTCATATTTTATTTTGCTAGTTTTTTGTGTAGTTTTTTCGTTGTTTATCTTTTTTTTGATAGTCTATATAAAAATTTTTCAATTTAGAACTATTTTAGTAATTGCTAATAATTTAAATTTTTAAGTTTTTCTTCTAAAATACCTTCTTTAAGTAAGCTTAAAAAATCATCATTAGTAGCATCCAAAATATAAAAACCGATGTTTGTTTTTTCCAAAACTTCTTGTATTTTTTCAGTTTGATAAGTTATTCCTTCAAAAAGTTTGCTAAATTGTTCTAAATTATCTTCTTTGTGAAAAAAATCTCCAATCAAAGTCATTTTTTCAATTAAACCAAATCTAATATCTAAAAAAATTTCTAATCCTCCCCAAGAAAAACGTTTTTTAAGTATTTTGGTGTGATGGGGTTGGGTTAAGAATAAAAATTCATTGGAAGCAAATTGGAGAGAATCTTTTTCTATTGATTTTATTTCTTGGTCACTAAGTACATAAGTTTGGTCAGTTAAAGCCTCAGTTAAATACTGCATTAACTTTTCTTGTGACATATCTGGAAGATAGCCTTTGAGGTTAGTTACTCGGGAACGTACACTTGCAATTCCTTTAGAAATTAATTTTTGGTCGTTTGGAGTAATTGTGTTTATCATAGTTTGAAAATCGCAATTATAAAGAAGTGTTCCATGAGTTACCATGCCATTTTGGTTTTGCATAAAGGCATTTCCAGAAATTTTTTTGCCTTCTAGTAAAATGTCGTTTCTGCCACTAAATTCAACATTAAGTCCTAATTTTTGTAATGCAACGACAATTTTAGCTAAAAAAGGTTTAAAACTGAAATTTTTTTCTTTTTTGGCAATAATACTAAAAAGAGGAGTTTGAGGATCATTATAAACACATCCTCCGCCAGTAGGTCTTCTAAATAAAGGAATTTTATGTTCTTTGAGGTAATCTAAATTAACTTCGTTTTCAATTATTTGATTTTTCCCAACTACAACTCCTTTGATTTTCCAAATAAAAAAGAAGCTTTTTTCAGGGTTTTGCTTTAATAAATGATTAAGGGCGTATTGTTCTAGGGCGTAATAAAAATAAGGTTTAAGGTCGCAGATGCGATTAATTTGAATCAAAATCATAATAAAATCCCCTTTTAAAATATTATTAAAATATTATTAAAATATTATAAATGTTTTTTCCAGTAATATTATATCATTTATCAGTTATGTAGACTCATATTAATTTTTTTTGCCTTTTTTCTCTAACTCCAAAATCAAATCATTTAAATTTTTTCCCTCTATTTTCCACCAAAACTAAATTATAAATTATAGATTAAAAAAACATAATTTTTGCCATTTATAAATGTTATTTTAGTCAAAAAAATATAAATTTATCCAAAATTAGAACTGCTATAAATTAAATAAAATTATTGAGAGGCTCAAAAAAAGCCTCTTTTTTTAATATATAAAATTGCAAGGAAAACACTCATGATCTACAGATTAGTGAGCAAAAAAATTGTTTTTTTTTTTTTGTGATAAAATGATATTGATAGCAGTTTTTTATTTTTAAATTGCTTTTAAAAAATTTTTAAAATAAGGGGGTCATTTATCATAAAAAAATAATAGTGTAGATTTTTCCATTTTAGTAATATTTATTTTATTTCTTATTTCGTTTTTTTATTCTTTTTTTATTTCGTTATTTTTTAAGTTTTTTGCGTATTTGTATATTTGTATATTTTTTTATTTATTTTGTAAAGTTTTTAAAATTATCAAATATAGCGATAGATTACACGCGTGTTGGTTATTTACGTGCAGCCCCGCTCCAAACCGTACAAGCAAGTTTCCAAGCATACGGCTTTCCCTAAATTAATTATATTCAGGCTCACATCTCTTTTTTGAAGGCCAGTATTTCGCAACTGCTTTACCTAGGATACACCCTAGCTCCTCCACGAGTCCTTATTTCTTAACGAAATAATCGCTCCGCCCAGTTAAGGTCCTATATTACCCCGAATCCTGTTTTCATTTCGGTATGTCCCGCATTTATTCTAGGAAGTTTTCTTTTCGGACTTTTGTCTTACCACACCTAAGTGAGCCGTGACAGTCTTCCATTCTTATATGGTATTGTCATATAATTGGTGTCAGGGTTTGGGCGCCTAATAATATAGGTTTAACATTTCTGGATTCAGAAATTTAGACTCTTTTTTGCTTCTGGTTTAAATTAATTTACTGACTCCTTCGCCTTGTACCTAGCTTTCCTAGGCTCCGTGTGAGGGCAATTATCTTGGTTATTCCAAACCAAGTTTTAATTCCTCCGACTACTAAAAGTCTCTTTTTCCTTGAACCCAAAGGCATTTTAATTTCCTCTGTTTGGGGTGGTTTTTAGGAATCTCGAATTTCCGACATCATTATGCCCGATAGTTTTAGGTTCGCTTTCGTTGTTAAAGCTTGTGGCTAGACTAGAACACTTTGTTTCCGCCAACGACATCATGAAGGGTGCTAATTAAAGCTACATGTGATTATATATAAAGACTTAAATCATATCTTCATATCTTACCTTCATTCCAGGGTTTCAATAACTTGCCCTTGAAGTTCTTAAATTACGATAATTTCCGCGATTAGGGATTTGCACCTTTTCCATGACTATCTTAGTCTTGCGAAAGCATCTTGGCTAGTTATTTCACCTCACTCCGCTTTTACGGTCTGCTGTAATCCACCATTCTTTCGTTTGGCTGACCGACCGCATGACCTCACGGAATAATCAAATCCGTGGCAACTGGCTAGATTACTATAATGATGCGTTTATTCGCGCCCATTTAATTATAAGTGTTTGGGATACATCGAGATTTTGCTTTCTAATAATCACCCATTTTTTATTTTTTTAAAAAAGAAGTTTTTTTAATTATGTTTTTAACCCAAGTTATTTTTTATAATAATTTTAACAACATTAATAATAATATTTAATAACAAAACAAAGATAATCATTAGCAAAAAAAATAATATGATAGGAGAAAAACATTGCAAATAAATAATTCAAGCAAACAATCTAAACCATTTAATAATTTAAAATTATCTAAATTTTATTTTTTATTAGTTTTTTCAACTCTCTTTTTTATACTTTTTTTTAATTTAGCTACACAAGTGAAGACTTTAGTATATGAAGAAAATGATTTACAAATTCAATCAGTAACAGTAGCCGAAAACCAAGTTAACAATTCAGAAACTAAAGATAAAACTAAAAATTCTAAATTACCTCTAGTATTGACTTCTGTAGGACTAACAAGTATAGTTTTCTTACTTTTAGCCAAGAAGTTAAAAAAATAGTTGATTAATGTTATAAAACAGCTAAGGAACTTTTAACAACTAATAAAGTTTTAGTAGAAAAACTAACTAAAGCTTTAATGAAAAAAAATACCCTAAACCAAAGTGAAGTTTATGCTTTAGATGAAGAAGCTCAAACAGAAACAAAAGGAAAAGGTAAGCCAGAAAAAGAAAAACAAGCTGTTGAAAATGAAAAAGAACAAAATGAAAAAGATCAAAATACAAAAGAACAATCCACTAAATCAACTAAATAAAAAGTAAAAAGATAAAGAGCTCTTTTGGGAGCTCTTTTTTTTATTTTAATTGTTATCTTTTTTGCCTTTTTTCTCTAACTCCAAAATCAAATCTCTTAATGTAGCTGCTTTTTCAAAATCAAGGGTTTTGGCAGCTTCTTTCATCATTTTTTGTAAACGTTTAATTTCTTTATTTTTAGCTGTAATATTTGTATGTGTTTGCAACTTTTTTTGTCCCTTAACTTTACCATTTTCATTTTCATTTTGGGCACTTTCTTTTTGTTTGATTGAAATTGTTTCTAAAATAGTTTTTTTAAGAGCAGTTGGTGTTACTTTCATTGTTTCGTTGTATTGTTGTTGGATTTTTCTTCTACGATAAGTTTCTTCAATAGCAATTTGCATAGCAGGAGAAATAAAATCAGCATACATAATAGCTTTGCCTGTAATGTTTCTAGCTGCTCTTCCAATAGTTTGGATAAGGCTTCTTTCGTTTCTTAAAAAACCTTGTTTGTCAGCATCCAAAATAGCTACTAAAGCTACTTCAGGTAAGTCAAGTCCTTCCCTCAAAAGATTAACTCCCACCAAACAATCGTATTTTCCCAACCTTAGATCTTTTAAAATTTCAAGTCTTTGTAAAGATTTAATTTCACTGTGTAAATAAGCTACTTTGATGCCTAAATTTTTTAAATAAGCAGTTAGGTCCTCGCTCATATTAATAGTTAAAGTAGTTATCAAAATTCTTTGATTATTTTTAGTTTGGTGTTTAATTTCAAAGTAAAGGTCATCCATTTGGTTGTGGGTTGGTCTTATTTCAATTTCTGGATCAAGGACAAAAGTAGGTCTTATAATTTGTTCTACAATGGGGATTTTTTTAGTTAATTCATAGTTGCCAGGAGTAGCCGAAAGATAGATAACTTTATTCATTTTGGTTTGGAATTCATGGAATTTTAAAGGTCTGTTATCAAGGGCACTTGGTAGTCTGAAACCGAAATTTACTAAGTTGGTTTTACGAGAAAAATCACCAAAATACATTCCTTTAATTTGGGGAATAGTTACATGAGATTCGTCAATAATGGTTAAAAATTCATTTCCAAAAAAATCAATTAAAGTTGATGGTGCCTCGCCTTTTTCTTTGAGTGCTAAATGTCTTGAATAATTTTCAACACCATTGCAATTGCCTATTTGTTCTAACATTTCTAAATCATGTAAAGTGCGCATTTTAATTTTTTGGGCTGCTAAAAGTTGGTTAGTTTTTTCAAAATGATTAATTTGTTCCTTTAATTCTTGGCGAATTCTTTTGATACTTTCTTGTAATTTTTGGGTATTTGTAGCATATAGACTAGCAGGAAAAAGAGTAATTAATTTAAGATTCGTAATTGCTTTGCCATTTAAAACATCAAAATTTTGAATATTTTCAATTTCATTGCCAAAAAAAATAATGCGGATACCAATTTCTTTGCTAGATGAGGCAATAATTTCTATAATGTCACCTCTTACTCGAAAAGTTCCTCTTTGAAAATTAATTTCATTTCTTTGATATTTTAATTCTATTAATTTGTTGATTAATGCTTGCCTTTCGTACTTATCTCCAATTTGTAAATGTAGTGTTAATTTTTGATAATCTTTAAGGTCGCCGACTCCATAAATGCACGAAACCGAAGCAACTACAATTACATCATCGCGGTTAAGTAATGAACCTGCGGCACTATGACGCAACTGATCAATTTCATCGTTGATTTTGGAGTCTTTTTCAATGTAAGTGTCGCTTGATGCTACATATGCTTCTGGTTGGTAGTAATCATAATAAGAAATAAAATATTCTACGCGATTGTTGGGGAACATGGCTTTTAATTCGTTGTAGAGTTGTCCTGCTAATGTTTTGTTGTGAGCAATAACCAAAGTTTTTTGTTGTAAATGTTGAATAATATTTGCAATGGTAAAAGTTTTTCCAGTGCCAGTAGCTCCCAAAAGAATTTGTTCTTGTAAACCTTGTTTAAAATTATTAACCAATTTTTGAATTGCTTGGGGTTGGTCGCCACTTGGTTTTAAAGAACTTTGCAATTTAAATAAATTTGTTAAACTCATTTGTTGCTCCTTGCATTTGTTTTTTTATTTTGGTGATTTTTTGGTTTTTAATTTCAAAATATTTAGATGGTTGTTTTTCTGTGTTCCAAAATTTTTGTCCATGTTTTTATAAATATTTTTAATAAATGTCTATTTACCCACTTTTATAAACTCTTTTTAATTAACAAAAACAACTTTTGATTAATTCCTATTTTTTGAAAATCTTGCAAAGTGGATTTTTTGATGGCTTCTAAATTTTCAAAATGATTTAAGATGGCTTTTTTTCTAACAGCGCCAACTCCTTTTATATTTGATAAAGTAGTTTTATAATCTAGTTTGTTTTTGGTTTTGCGGTGAAAAGCAACAGTGAAACGATGGACTTCTTCGCTTAAACTTTTTAAAAAATAAAATAAATTAGGGTTTTGTTCCAACATTAATTTTTCTTGCAAAGTTACAAGATGAGTTAATTGATGTTTGTTATTTTTTTGCAATGCTCCTAAAGGAATTTCATAGCCTAGTTTCTTTAAAGTTTTTTGGCTTTGTCTTAACTGTCCTAAACTGCCATCAACCAAAATTAAATCTGGTGAATCATTTTTAACTTCCTTGTATTTGTTATAACAACGTGTAAGTGTTTCTTCAAAAGCTTGATATTCGTTAGGAAATTTTCCTTTAATGTGAAAAGTTCGATAAAGTTTTTTGTCAAATTCAAAATGATTAAATACAATTCTTGCTGCCACAAAGGCTTGTCCAAATAGTTGAGAATTATCAAAAACATCAATTCTTTTAATATTTTTATTAAAAATAATTGCCAATTTGTCTAAGGATTCTTGGATTTTTTGGTCTTTGGATTGATAGATTAAATTATTGTTAGTTAAATCATTTTGGGAGTTTTTTAAGGCTAGCAAATAAAGTTTCTTTTTGTCTCCTTTATGAGCAATATTTACTTTGGTTTGCAAGATTTGTTCCAATAAAGTTTGGTTAGCTATCATTTGTTGCAAAATAGTTTCATCTTGGCTTTTGCCTGTAATAATTATGTCTGGTTTAAGGTTTTTTTGATAATAACAATTAAGATAAGTTAAAATGTTTTCCCACACAAAGCCCACATATGAAAAAACGCTATGATAAGAATCAACGATATTTCCTTGGCGCATTTTTAAAATTTGAATTGATATTTGGTCTTGATTAAATGCATAGGCAAAAATATCGCAATTTTTGAGTTTTTGATTGCTGATAAGTTGTTTTTTGGTAGTCTGTTTGATTGAATAGATAATATCTCGATATTCTTGGGCTTTTTCATAAAACATTTTTTCGCTAGCTGTTTGCATTAAATGGTGTAATTTTTTTAAAATATCTTTGATATTTCCTTTTAAAAATTTAGTAATTGCCTCAATGTTGGGTTTATAATTAATTGTTTTTCCTGCGCAAGCACCGAGGCATTTATTGATGTGAAAATGAAGACACGGTTTTTTTGATGCTAACGGACATCTTCTTAAAGGATACAAAAGATGCAACAATTTTAAGGTTTCTTTGGTGTTTTTAAGATTGGGATAAGGACCAAAAATTATTTTTCCTGGAGGAATTTGTTTGAATCGCGAAATTTTTAATTGTGGGTGCTTTTCTTTAGTAATTTCAATATAAGGGTAAGTTTTGTCATCCAAAAGTTTGAAATTATATTTAGGAGTGTGTTTTTTGATTAAGTTAGCTTCCAAAATTAAGGCTTCTTGTTCGTTGTTAGTAATAATGTAGAAAAAATCTTGGGTTTCTTCAATTAGCATCGTTGTTTTTAAGTTGTTGCTTTTGGTAAAATAACTTTGGACGCGTTTTTTTAAATTTTTGGCTTTGCCAACATAAATGATGGTATCATTTTTGTTTTGGAAAAGATAACAACCAGGATTGGGCGGTAAAGTTTTTATTTTTTCTAAAAGAATTGACATTTTAAATTACTTCCGTTTATTGAATTGTTTTTTTGATTTTTTACCCAATTTAAGGGTGGTTTTATTTTCTGGTTTGGTTTTGGCGTTTTTTTTATTTTGCTTATTTTTATTTTGCTTCTTTTTTTATTTATTTTTCGTTTGTTTTCATTAACTTTATTATATCAAAATTACCATTCTTTTTTTGAAATGATTAAAAAAAATTGAAGTATTTTTGATAATAAACTGATTTTTTCCAAACTAAAATAATAATTCATAAATAAATTGTAAAATAAGTTTATTTTTGATTTAGAATAGAAGTATAGTTTTAGATTATAAAATAGTAAAATGAAAAAATCAAAACTAAAAGACTTTAAAAACAACCAAATAAAGGAGATGAGGTGTTCCAAAATGAATATACCCACCAAACCCAAAAGTATTCTTTCTATCCAATCTCATGTAGTATATGGCTATGTTGGAAATAAAGCAGCAGTTTATCCTTTGCAAAATATGAATTTCGATGTTTGGCCTATCAATACAGTTCAATTTTCCAATCATACAGGTTATCAAAAGTGGCAAGGACAAATTTTTAACAAACAAAATATAGTTGATTTGGTAGAAGGTCTTTTTGCTCTTGGAGTAGAAAAACAGTGTCAAGCTATTTTAACAGGATATATGGGATCTTTAGATATTTGCGAAGCTGTTTTGGAAATTGTTGCAAGATTTAAACGAACGAACCCTGATATTTTATATTTATGTGATCCTGTAATGGACAATAACAGATGTTTTGTTAAGCCTGAAATAACTTCTTTTTTTAAAAATAATTTGCAAGCAGATATTATTACTCCTAATCAATTTGAAGCTGAATTTTTGTCTGGTATTAAAATAAATAATGTCTCGGATGCTATTAAAGTAGCAAATCATTTCCATAATTTAGGAGTTAAAATTGTAATTATTACAGGTATTAATTTTCAAGATGAAAAATATTTTCAAGTGTTTGCATCAAATGCTACAAAAAAATATTTGGTGCAGGCTCACAACAAAGAAAAAAACATTGATATTTCAGGTACAGGAGATTTATTTGCTAGTCTTTTTCTGGGTTTTTATTTGAAATATGAAAGAAATATTAAAAATGCTTTGGCTCATGCTGTTTTTTATCTTAATAAAGTTGTTCTAAATACTTTGTTATCACAGCAAAAAGAATTGCAATGTTTATCTGTTTTATATAAACAAGTTAATTTAGCAAAATTGCCTCAAGTCATGGAAATTAACGATTAAATTATTGATTAAAAAAATGCCTTTTTAATAAAAAAGACCAACTTTTTAAGTCAGTCATAATGTTATTTTTGGAAATATTTTATTTTTTTAGTATTTGAACGCAGTTATTTTTTACAACTTCAACTACATCCAAAAAGTAAAATCTTTACAATCCATCCGAAAAGCTTTATTTTTGGGTTTTTCTTTTGATTTCCCAATAGCAACTAATAATACAGGCAAATATCGAACATCAATATTTAACCCTTCATTGATTTTTTTTGCGTTAAAACCTCCCATAGGGCAAACATCATAATCATATTTTTTAGCAGCTAACATCAATTGCAACGCTCCGATGCCACCTTCTAAAAATAACTCATTTTGCAGTTTTACTTGGGAAATTTGTTTGTAATAATCATCAATTTTTGTAATTACTTGTAATTTGGTTGCATCAGATATTTGTTTTTGTAAAACTTCTTGTTGATAAATTTTTTCAGCTAAGGCACTTTTTTGAGCATCGCAACACAACAAAATCATAGCAGAACAAGTTTCTAATTGAGTTTTGTTGCCATATAAAAAAGGAGCTATTTTTTGTTTGCTCTTTTCGCCTTTAAAAACAAAAAAACGCCATGGTTGCAAATTAAAAGCAGAGGGCGCTTGGAAAACTGTAGCCAAAATTGCTTCTAAAATATCATTTGGTATTTCATGATTGGCGCAAAATTGGCGCACAGTTTTAATTTTTAAAAAATCCATAAAAAGCTCCTAAGATTTTGTTAATTTCAACTTGATTATTATATTTAGTTAAAATAATTTTAATATTGCATCGTTTTAAAATTTTTTAAGTTAGTATTTGTAATTTTGGAAAGACAACAATTTAAACAGCAAAAAATTATTTTTTCAAAGTTTGCATTTGTGTTTCTTATTTTGTTTTCAAAAAACTCCTATAATCCAAATTATCCAAATATATTATAACATTTTTTATTATTAAAATACTAACTGTTTCATTTATTTAGACAACTTAATATTTTAATATAACATTTAAATCAACTTAACTGAAACGCTCCAATAATTTGCCCCCAGCAAAGAATGAATAATTTTAGTCTCAAACTGTTTATGCAGTTTGGGGTTTTTTTGTTTATCTGACAATTTTATTTAATTTTGACAATCAAAAACCTCATTATATTAAAAGAAAAGTAAGGTTTGTGGTAAAATTATATAGTAAATTATTTAATTTTATAAACGCATAATTATTAAATTTTTTATGAAACAAAAAAACTAAATTAACAACAAACACAACTAATAATTACAACAATAATCACAACTTAACAATTCATTAAATAAATGATAAAGTTTTGAAACAATAAATGAAATGAAGGTGCAAAATGGAAAACTTATCGTTTTTATTCTTATTCTTGTTTTTTTATATTTTGGGGTCAATTCCTACAGGCTTAGTTATTGGCAAATTGGTGCAACAAAAAGATTTACGCAACACAGGTTCTGGAAATATTGGAGCAACTAATGCTTTGAGAGTTTTGGGGAAAAAATGGGGAATATTAGTATTTTTGTTAGATTTTTGCAAAGGATTTGTGCCACTTACAATTTGTTTGCATTTCTCAAAATTTTGGCTAACAGAACCATCCACAAAAACTTTTTTACAACCAAACCCCACAATAAAAATCTCCCTTTTGGCAATATCTCCTATTTTAGGACACATGTTTTCTTTATTCAATAAATTCAAAGGCGGCAAGGCAATTACAACTTCGGTAGGTATTATCACTGCTTTTAATCCTTTGATTGGTATTTCTGGTATCATTTTTTTTGCTATTTTTTTAAGACTTTTTGGTTATGCTTCGTTAGCTTCAATTATTGCAAGCACTTTAGTTAATGTTTTTTTATGGCTAAATTATTTGTATTGTGGCAATTTTGGAAATTTGGGACCAATTAAAAACCAGATTCCAAAAACAGAATTATTTTACTTTTCGATCAATTTTGCTACCTTAATTATTATAGCTAAACATTATTCTAATATTTTGCGCCTTATTAATGGAACAGAAAATAAATTTAATTTCAAAAAAGAAAAATAAGCAGCATCAACACAAAATATTTTAAAAAAACAAACACCAAAACCAAAACCTAAAAAAATCAAACCTAAACTCAAAAATCCTAAATCAAAAACTCTCAACCCCAAAAACATTTTATTTATAAAAAAGGTGCAAAGCAATGCAAAATTTTGATCTAATTAAACAAAAAATTAAATCCTTGGTAAAACAACTCACCAAAGCCAATTACCAATACTATAATCTAAGCAATCCCGATCTAAGCGACCAACAATACGATTCTTTACTCAAAGAACTAATCAATTTAGAAACCCGCTATCCCCAGTTCAAACTTCCTTATAGCCCCACTTTAAAAATTGGTGGTTTTGTAGAAAAAAAATTTAGTACCATTAAGCACAAAACTCCAATGATGTCTTTGGGAAATGTTTTTAATCTTGAAGAACTCAAAGCTTTTTATGACCGTATTGTCAAAAAAATTCCTACTTTTTCTTTGTTAACTGAATTAAAAATTGACGGCGTAGCGATAAGTTTAAAATATCAAAAAGGCATTTTAGTGCAAGCTTTAACAAGAGGAAATGGCATTTGGGGAGAAGACATTACCAAAAATGCCCAGACCATTAAAACCATTCCTTTAAGATTAAAAGAAGATCTCGATTTAGAAGTTAGGGGAGAAATTTATTTATCCCATCCCGCTTTTGAAAAACTCAACGCCCAAAGAAAACAAGAAAACAAACCCCTTTTTTCCAATCCCAGAAATGCTGCTTCAGGAACTTTAAGACAACTTAATTCAGCAATTGTGGCTCAAAGAAATTTGTCTATTTTTGTCTATGGCATTTCAGCTCCTTATTTGACTAAACCTACCCAAAAAGAGACTTTGGATTTTTTAACTGCTTTAGGATTTACCACAAATCCCCATTATTATTGCGTCTCTAATTTTGAAAATTTGCTTAGTGTAATTGAAAAATACAAAACCATTAAGGAACAACTTACCTACGATACTGATGGAATTGTCATTAAAATTAACGAGCTTGCCTTTCATTCTTTAATTGGTTCCACTGCCAAAGCTCCCAGATGGGCAACTGCTTACAAATTTGCAACTATTACAAGCCAAAGCATAGTTCAAAACATCATTTTTCAAGTGGGACGCACTGGTGTTATAACTCCAGTTTGCAAAATTATGCCTGTTATGGTAGATGGAAGTTTGGTCTCAAAAGTGGTTTTACATAATTATGACTACATTTGCAAAAAAGATATCAGAATAAAAGACCATGTCATAGTTCATAAAGCAGGCTCGGTTATTCCTGAAATTTTAGAAGTTATCAAAAGTAAAAGAACTGATTTGCAAAAACCTACTTTAATGATTGAAAAATGTCCTGCTTGTCAAACAATTTTAGAAAAACAACCAGGTGAAGTTGATTATTTTTGCCTCAATCCAAATTGTCGCGAGCAAAAAATCCAAAAACTCATTCATTTTGTATCAAAAAATGCTATGGATATCAACGTTTTAGGAGAACAGACCATCATTGCTTTTTTTGATAAAAACCTAATTGCCAAACCTTCTGACCTTTATTTATTAAAAAAACACAAGCATATTTTGCAAGAAATGCCAGGCTTTGGCGCTAAAAAAATTACTAACATTTTGGATGCTATCGAAGCAAGCAAGCAAAAAGGATTTGAAGATGTTTTATTTGCTTTGGGGATCAAACATATTGGCAAAAAAGTATCTCAAGTTTTGGCAAAACATTTTCAAACTATCGAAAACCTCCAACAAGCCACACCAGAATTAATTACTCAAATAAGAGAAATAGGAATCAAAATTGCCCAAAGCATCCAACAATACTTTTCCAATTCTTGTAATTTAGAAGAGGTTTCCAAACTCAAAACACTAGGAGTTTCTTTTCAAAGCACTAACCCCCAAAATCCAACTACCCAAACTATTTTTACCAACAAAAAAATTGTTTTAACAGGAACTCTCCTAAAATATTCCCGTCTTCAAATCCAACAAATCTTAGAACAAATGGGAGCAATTATAACTAACAGTTTATCTTTACAAACCAATTATTTAATAGTTGGCATCAATTCTGGTTCTAAACTAACCAAAGCCCAAAAACTCCAAATTCCTATTATCGAAGAAAAAGAATTACAACAAATTATAGAAAATAGCCAAATTAAATTATAAAAAATCACCGTTATTTTGCCTAAAACTCCTCACTGAACCCCAAACCCCCAAAACAAATAAAAAAATCCAAGAAGGTGCCAATGTCTTTTAACATTAAAATTAAAGAAGAAATTGCTTGTCAAAAATTCTTACCCATAGAAAATTTTTTTGAATTGACAGCTTTATTACATTTTGGCTGTGAATTAGAAAAAAACCACCAAAAAACTTTATTGTGGTTCCAAACCAAAAGTATCAAAATTGCTAGGCGTTTCCTTATTTTAATCAAAACTTTTTATCCTAATACCAACTCTTTTTTGATGACTAGCAAAGAATATAATTTACCACATTTAAAAAGCATTCATGTAGGAATTGAAAAAGACATTCCCTTAATTTTAGAAAAACATCATTTTTTTACTCAAACTCCAATCGATTTTTTACCTTTGCTCAAAAGCCAAAAAGCCAAAAAAGCATTTTTAAGAGGTATTTTTTTATGCATAGGTTTTGCAAACGACCCCAAAAAAACTAATTATCATCTAGAATTTTTTCACAAAGACCGCCACAAAATTGAATTAATTAAAACTTTGATGCTTCATTTCAGCCTTAACGCCAAACAAATTAATCACAAAAAAGGTTTTTTAGTTTATTTGAAAGAATCTCAAATGATTATTGATTTTTTAAGGTTAATCGGCGCTTTGGAAATAGTTTTTCAATACGAAAAAACAATAATTCAAAAAGACTTAAACCACATTATTAAATCCTCTATTAATTTTGAAATTTCAAATGAAAAAAAAATTCTTACTTCTGCCAATTTACAATTACAACAAATTAATTTGATTGAAAAACACTTTCAAACCCCAAATCTCAAACCCAAAAACACGAACTTAAAAATGAAAAATCCCAAAAATGAAAAATCCCAAAAACAACTTCCCAACCTTGAACCTAAATTATTGCAAATTATGTTATTAAGAAAAGAAAACCCTGATGCAAGTTTACAAGAATTAACTCAAAAATATTACCACAAACACAAGCAACAAATCACTAAATCAGGACTAAATTATTATTTTCAAAAAATCAAAAGACTAGCTTGTGAAATTGAAACTCCCCAAATTTTGGCACCATCTAAGGAAAAAAAATAAATATGGAAAATATCGGCATAGATTTAGTTGAAATTAAAAAAATTAAAAAAATAGGCAAAGACATTTTAGCAGCAAGGATTTTATCCTCAGAAGAACACCAAATTTATCAAATCATTCAAAATCCCCAAAGCCAACTTACCTTTTTAGCAGGAAGGTGGGCTTCTAAAGAAGCTCTTTTTAAAGCTTTTCAAACACCCCAAAAAATCGACCCTACTTGCCAAAACTATTGCAACTGGTCTATTCTTAACGACAAAAACGGCGCTCCTTATGTGAAAAACAACACATGCACCACTTTTTTCAACCCCATTTTAATTTCTATCACTCACACCGATAATTACGCCTTAGCCCTTGTTATTGTAAAAAAGTTGCCACAAAGCACGCCATAATCAAATTCGTTTTATTTTTTTTGATTATCCTACAATTTTATTTATTTTGTCAAGTGTTTTTTAGGTATAATTAAAAGTGTATAGCAAAAATAAAATTAAATAAAAAAAACAAAGAAAAAATCCAAAGGAGTTAATAACAAAAATATGAAAGTTATCGTTGTTGGTTGTACTCATGCAGGAACTGCTGCAGTAAAAACAATTAAAAAAAACAATCCCCAAGCTGATGTTGTTGTATATGAAAGAAACGATAATATCTCTTTTCTTTCTTGTGGAATTGCCTTGTATGTTGGAGGAGTTATCAAAGACAGTCTAGGACTTTTTTATTCAAATCCTGATGAACTGGTAAATATGGATGTTTGTACCAAACTTAAACATGAAGTATTAAAACTAGATTTTAACAAAAAAGAAGTTTTAGTTCAAAGTTTAGAAACTGGCAAACAGTTTAAAGACAACTACGATAAATTAGTAATTGCAACTGGTTCTTGGCCTGTTATTCCTCCTATTAAAGGAATTGATTGCAAAAATATTTTAATGTCTAAAAACTTTGATCATGCCAAAGATATTATTAATTACAGCAAAAACGTTAATAAAATCACAGTAGTAGGCGCTGGCTATATCGGAATTGAGTTAGCTGAAGCATTTGCGGTACAAAAAAAAGAAGTAGTTTTAGTAGACGCAGAAGATAGAATTATGTCTAAATATTTAGACAAAGAATTTACAGATGTAGCTCAAAAAACCTTAACTGACCACGGAGTTACACTAGCATTAGGACAAAAAATAGCAGGATTCGAAACTAAGGACGGCTTAGTGACTCATGTAAAAACTGATAAAAACACCTTTGAGACCGAAATGGTAATTATGTGTATCAGCTTTAAACCCAACACTCAATTATTTGCTCATCATCTCGAAACATCCTTTAATGGTGCTTTAGTTGTTAACGAATATATGCAAACTTCAGACCCTGATGTTTATGCTTGTGGTGATTGTGTTAACGTTTATTACAACCCTACCCAAGAAGTAAAATACATGCCTTTAGCAACTAATGCTATTAGAATGGGAACACTTGTAGGACTTAACATTGAAAAACCTTGCGTAAAATATTTAGGAACTCAAGGAACAAGTGGCATTAAAATTATTGATTTGAGTATTTCTTCAACAGGACTTACTGAAAATGTAGCCAAAGCTTTAGGTAAAAACTATGGTACTGTTACAATCAAAGATGCTAATAGACCTGAATTTATGCCTGATTATGATGCTGTAATGTTAAAGCTTGTTTTTGACAAAGAAACTCGTAAAATTTTGGGAGGACAAATTGTTTCTCGCGTTGATTTAACTGAAAAAATGAATACTTTAAGTGTTTGTATGCAAAACCAAATGACAGTAGAACAACTTGCTTTTGTTGACTTTTTCTTCCAACCCCATTTCAACAAACCTTGGGGATTACTCAATTTAGCAGGACTTAAGGCTTTAGAAGTTAAATCTTAATAACTATTTGTAAACTACCAAATGCGCGACAAAATAAATTAGATAAAAAAACACAAAAGACAAAAACACAACAAAACATTGTTTGTTATAATTACAAACAGTGTTTTTTTATTCCATTTTATCACAATTAACCCCTCATTCCAACACTACCCCCCAAAAAATCTTTTCATTAACCATTAAAGGAGCAAACAAATGAACTTTACTCTACTTTCTCTTCCTTATCAATATGATGCTTTAGAACCTTTTTTTGATACTCAAACTATGCAATTACATCATCTCAAACACCATCAAACATACATTAATAACCTTAATGATGCTCTCAAAAAACACCCTCAACTAAATTTATCTTTGGAACAAATGCTAACTGATTTATCGTTAGTACCACAAGATATTAGACAAACAGTTAGAAATAATGGTGGCGGACATTTTAATCATTCTTTTTTTTGGAACATTCTAAAAGTAAATAATGGCAATACTCCTCAAGGATTATTAAAAGAAATGATTGACTGCGAATTTGGTTCTATAGATTCTTTCAAAGACAAATTTGCTAATGCTGCTAAAACCATTTTTGGAAGCGGTTGGGCTTGGCTTGTATTAACTCCACAACAAAAACTTGCAATTACTTTTACTCCTAATCAAGATGTAGTTCTAAACCAAGGAACTCCTCTTTTGGGTCTAGATGTTTGGGAACATGCTTATTATTTAAGTTATCAAAATCGTAGAGTTGATTATATTGAAGCTTTTTTTAGTGTCTTAGACTGGGAAAAAGTAAAAAATAACCTTACTCAAACATTAAAATAATTTACCATGAAACATCCTCAAAATAAAAAAGAATCACGGTTATTACGAATTGAAGTGATGAAATTATTATATCAATATGATTTTTACCAAAATAATTTGACTTTGTCACAAACAAATCCCAATCCCATTTTTACTTTTTTTCAAAAAATCATCACCAAACTTAAATTTATTGATGAAATCATCACAAAAAGTTTATATGATTATAAAATAAATCGCCTTAACAAAGTAGACAAAGCAATCATTCGCTTAGCTACTTATGAATTGTTAGAAACAAACATTTCTCATGCCATTATAATCGACGAGGCAATAGAACTTACCAAACAATTCTGCAATTTAAACGATGAAAAACAACATAAATTCAACAATAAATTATTAGATCAAATATATCAACAATTACAAATGTATAAAAAAACTTATTACCTAATTGAATTGAAAAAATACCCAAATAATAAATAATTTTTTAAAGACTTTTCTAATTGAAAGGTCTTTTTTTATTTTATTTGATAGCATACCTTAAATAATTATGAAAAATTTACAATAATTCTATACCAAAAAAATAAAAACAACAACAATAAAATAATTAACATCTCAGCAAAACAAAACACCAATTTTAGATCGTTTTAAAAAACTTTTAAAATAACAAGTTTAGTAAAAATTCTTTTTTCTTTAGAAAGCATAATTAATGGCTCATTTTTATAATAATTTTTTTGATTTGATAACAGTAGCAAAAAACAAACTTGCCAAATTAAAAAAATATAGATATCCTCCTTAAATCTTTTTAATTACAGAAACATTCAAAAAACTTTAGCTTGAGCAGTTAAAAAAACTACAATAAAATAATTATTTGGTATTCATTTAACCCTATTATTTTATTTTTTATTAAGGAAACAAATATTTTGAATATTAAATTATTTAATCAAAAATATAAATTAGTGCCTTTTTTATGTGTTATTTCATCAATAATATTAGTATTATTGTTATTAATATTAAGTTTACAAAAAAGACATTCAACCTTTAGATCATCAGAAAAAATACAATTAACTAACAACCAAACCCAAAAACCCAATCAACAAAATTTCGTCAAAACTCCCAATTTGACAAAACCAAAAACACAAGAATTACAACAAGGAAAAGAAACACTACCTCTTTATATTCAAACAGTAAATGACAAAAAACATTATCATTTTATAGTGCCTGATAGTGAATTTATGCAAGATGGCACACTTAAAAATTCTGAAACCCATGTTTATATGGAAAATCTAAAACCTACTTTAATGCATAAAATTATCTACAAAATACAACCTCAATATGATGGTTGGGTAGCTTGTTTCCCTTCATTTAATGGACAAGATCTTGCAGGCGCTTTTTTATATAGCGTTATGACAGGAATCAAAACTCCTCCTTTAGATTTAGTAGGGATTTATTTTGAATCTCCTTTTGATAAGTTTGATATTAGTGATTGGAACAAATACACTTTAGATGATATTTTACAAATGAAAAATGAAAGCCAAAATATTTATTTTTTTTGGAGAAGCCCAAAAATGACTAACATTTACAAAAAATATCATTTATTTAAACCAGGTAAGGAAAAATACCATCCTACACTTAACAAACCTATAAGTCCTCAAAATGCCTTAATGCTTACCGAAGAATTTATAGATAAATTCATCCCCAATTCACCTTCAAAAAATTCCAAAGAAACTGAACAATAAATTATTTAGTTAGTTCCAATACTTTTCAAAATATTTAAAACTTGCCATATTTTCAAATTAAAAACAAATTAAGATCGACTTTAAGTTGGTCTTTTTTGCTAATTATTTATTATAATTTTGCTTGCTATACTACTTATTTATTCTTATTTTATAATTTTTTTGTCAAAATAAAAATGTGATTTAATTGGATTTTAACATAATTTATAACTTTAATAACTTTAAAATTACAAAAAAACACTAATTTTGTACTTAGAAACTATTTTTTTGTTATAATAAATTTTGAATTAGATATTAAATAATTTAACTTTACAATGATTTATAATAGTTATTTTAAAAAACTTAAAAAAGAATAAAACAACCTTAACAAACTACCAAACCCAATAACCAAAAAAATAATAACTATAAAATATCATTTCACAATCAAAAACCAATAAAAATCATAAAAATTAATTCTACCAAGCACAAACCACATTAAAACCCACAAAATCAAACTAAAACCAACCAACCAAAATATAAAGGAAATAAACAAAAAATGAACATAGAACAATTAAAAGAAAGGCAAAAACGCATACGTAATTTTTCCATTATCGCCCACATTGACCACGGTAAATCAACTTTGGCCGACCGTATTTTAGAATTTACAGGCACAATTGACAAAAGAATAATGAAAGAACAAATTTTGGATTCCATGGACTTAGAACGCGAGCGCGGAATTACTATTAAATTAAATGCTGTAGAAATTAACTACAAGTCCAAAGATGGCAAAAATTATATTATGCATTTGATTGACACACCGGGACACGTTGATTTTAGTTATGAAGTATCGCGTTCTTTGGCAGCTTGCGAAGGTGCTCTTTTAATTATTGATGCTGCCCAAGGCATTCAAGCCCAAACTCTTGCCAACGTTTATTTAGCTGTTGATAACAATTTAACCCTTATTCCTGTTTTGAATAAAGTGGATTTGCCAAGCGCAGATGTTCCTAAAGTTAAAGAAGAAATTAAAGAAATTTTGGGACTTGACCCTGAACAAGCCTTAATTGCAAGTGGAAAAACAGGGCTTGGAGTCATTGATATTTTGGAACAAATAGTAACTAGAATATCACCTCCTCAAGGAGACATTCAAAAGCCCTTGCAAGCCTTAATTTTTGATTCTTATTTTGATTCTTATAAAGGAGTTGTACCTTCCATTAGAATCGTCAATGGCACAGTTAAAAAAGGCGATCAAATTCGTTTTATGGCAAGTAATAGTGTTTATGAAGTAGTTGAAGTAGGAGTTTATAATCCCAAACAAATTGTAAAAGATTTTTTGGCACCAGGTGATGTAGGTTATCTTACTGCTGCTATTAAAAGTATTAATCATGTAAGAGTTGGAGACACCATTACTTCGCAAACCAATCAAGCTTTGCTACCTTTACCGGGATACAAACAAATGAATTCAGTAGTTTTTTGTGGACTTTATCCTGTCGAAACTAATAAATATAACATCCTTAAAGAAGCTTTGGAAAAACTAAAACTCAACGATTCTTCCTTAATTTTTGAACCTGAAAGTTCTAATGCTTTGGGACTTGGTTTTAGAACTGGGTTTTTGGGACTTTTGCATATGGAAATTATTCAAGAAAGAATTAGTCGCGAATTTGGAGTAGAAGTAATTGCTACTGCTCCTTCTGTTATTTATCATGTTTATTCTATCAAAGGAGAAAAACTTTTAGTTGATAATCCTTCCAAACTTCCATCCACTCAAATGATTGACCGCATTGAAGAACCCTTCATTAAAGCTACTATTATGTGTCCTGAAATCTATATTGGTAAAGTAATGGAGCTTTCCCAAAATAAAAGAGGAGCCCTTCAAAATATTGAATATATTGATAGTCAAAGAGTAATGATTAATTATTTGCTGCCTTTTTCAGAAATTATTTATAGTTATTTTGATAAGTTAAAATCATTAACCAAAGGCTATGCTTCTTTTGATTATGAAATAGATAAATATCGTGTTTCTAAATTACAAAAAATGGATATTTTATTAAATGGAGAAATTGTTGATGCTCTATCTTTAATTGTTCATCATGATTTTGCCTATGAAAGAGGAAAGGCTATTTGTGAGACTTTAAAAGAGTTTATTCCTAAACAAATGTTTGAAATTCCTATTCAAGCAGCTTTGGGTAAAAAAATTATTGCCAGACAAACTATCAAAGCTATGCGTAAAGATGTAACAGCTAAACTTTATGGAGGCGATGTTACTCGTAAAAAGAAATTATTAGAGAAACAAAAAAAAGGTAAAAAGAAAATGAAAACATTAGGAAAAGTGCAATTACCTCAAAAAGCCTTTCTTGCTATTCTTGCTACTAAATAATTATTTGTTTCAAAGATATAAAAGAATATTGAAAAAACTCCTTATAATATATAAGGAGTTTTTGTTTTATTTATTGTTGACATTTATATTTATTTTTATTATTTTTTGGGGGTATTTGTATTATTTTTGGATTGATTATTTTTACCATTAGGAGCAATTTGTGGTTTTGAATATATTTTACTTAAAATTAATTGGCTAAATGTTCTTCCTTTCATACTATCTACACCCATCAAAAAACGAGCAAAAAACAAATGGAAGGGATAAAAGTGCACATATCCAAAAAAATAATTTAACCATAATAAGAAAATTTTTCATTAAAGGGTGTAATGTGGTATTTTGTTTTAAAATACTATCTATATGAAATGAAATAAACCCCGAAGATAACAAAATTACCAAAAAGAAAAGGAAATTAAAAATATTTCTAATTTGAGTTTTCCAATTATCTACTTGCTTTCTTCCTTGTTTATCTAATTCTGGTTTAAAAATAATAAATTTGATTCTAAACATTTACTTGCCTCTTTTCTTTTTATAATATTATAATGATTTTAAAAATAAATATTTATATTATATCAAGTTTTTTAAGTTAATATTTTGATGATGAAATGCAATAAACGAATTAAAAATACTTATTTCAACGTTTTTATGCTTTTATATGCTCCTCTTTAATTGTGTATTTTATTATAACATATAAAAACAAACAAATTAACAAAACAATAATAAATTCATTTGGAAAACTTTTATATAATATGCTTAAAAAGCTTAAAAAAATGATAAAATAAAAGAGATTTACAAACAATATAAAGGAGAATATTATTTGATGTTAAATAAAGAAGATATTCAAAAAATTCTAAATTTATCTTTAGATAAGGGAGCTGATTTTGCAGAATTATTTTTTGAAAATGCTTATTCTCATACCCTTAAAGTAATTGGCAAAGATGTAGTTTCTGCTGATACTTCTAATACTTTTGGAGTAGGAATTCGCTTATTAAAAGGCTTTGATGAAGTTTATGGCTATACCAATAAAACTGATTATCAAAATGTTTTATCCTTGCTTTTAAAATTAAAAAAATCTTTTCAAGGAAAAGCAAATAAAGTTATTGCCTTGCAAACCAAAAAACCCCTAAAAAATACTATCCAAAAACCTTATAACAGCATGACTCAAGAACAAAAAGCCCAAAAATTACTTAAATTATCGGCTATTATTCAAAATTATGATCCTCAAATTATTCAATCCATCACCTCTTTAAACCAAAAAGAACAACATGTTTTAATTGCTAATACTTTAGGAGTTTATCAAAATGACACACGCAATTATATTAGATGTGGGCTTGTAGGAGTTGCACAAAGAGGACAAGAAATGCAAGAAGCCTTTGAAGGTCCTGGACGCGCAATGGGATTGGAATTCTTGGATGTAATTGATTTAGAAACAATTGCCAAACAAGTAGCAAAACAAGCAGTTGCTTTATTAGATGCTAAATCTTTAAAACCTCAAACTATGCCAGTTGTAATTAATCATGGTTTTGGAGGCGTTATTTTCCATGAGGCTTGCGGACATCCCCTTGAAGCTACTGCAGTTGCTAAAGGCCTTTCTCCTTTTTGTAATAAATTAAATCAAAAAGTTGCTTCTGAAGTTGTAACTGCTTATGATGATGGAACTATTAAAGCGTCTTGGGGCAGTCTTAATTTTGATGACGAGGGAAATCCCACCCAAAAAAATCTTTTAATTGAAAAAGGTATCCTTAAAGGTTATTTAATTGATTTTAGAAACGGACGCAAAATGAAGATGCAATCTACCGGTTCTTCACGTAGACAATCTTATAAATACTCTCCTACTTCGCGCATGAATTCCACCTACATCGAAAAAGGCACAGAAACCCCCGAACAAATTATTGCAGATACTCCTTACGGTCTTTATGCTAAAAGTCTAGGTGGTGGAACAGTTGTTCCTGCTACTGGAGAATTTAATTTTGTAGTTAATGAAGGCTATTTAATCGAAAATGGTAAATTAACAACCCATGTTAAAGGAGCGATGTTAATTGGTCATGGAGCAGATATTTTATTTAAAATTGACCGTGTTGCCAATGATTTAGTTTTAGGTCAAGGAATGTGTGGTTCTTGTTCTGGTTCTCTACCAGTTGATGTAGGACAACCCACT
The DNA here is from genome assembly GCF_036985185.1 of Hydrangea phyllody phytoplasma. Classification (NCBI taxonomy): domain Bacteria; kingdom Bacillati; phylum Mycoplasmatota; class Mollicutes; order Acholeplasmatales; family Acholeplasmataceae; genus Candidatus Phytoplasma; species Hydrangea phyllody phytoplasma. The sequence continues at coordinate 48,920 of NZ_BSDA01000002.1, read as the reverse complement.
ATTAGAGTAAAAGAAATGATTGTAGGAGGAAATCAAAAATGATAAAAGACGTAACTAAAACCCCAAAACCCCAAAGCCAAACCACTCACACAAACCCCACTCCTAACAATTATAAAAAATGGTTAGAAAAAGGAATGCAACAAGGTTTTGAAGCATTAGAAATTGCAATTCATGAAAGTCAAACTTTTAAACTATCTTTGGATAAAGGCAAAATAGATGCTTGTGTTTGGAGCGATGTTGCTTCTGTAGTTATAAGAGGTATTTTTGCCAATAAAAAAACTTCTATTGTTTTAGAACAATTAACTGACAGCGCTTTTGATAATGCTTTTGAAACCCTCAAAGAAAATTGCCAAACAATTACTTCTAAAGAACCTGCTCTTATTTTTGAAGGATCTTCCAGTTATCCTGAAGTATTGGAAAATAACTTTGATTTTGGACAAGTTCCATTAGAACAAAAACAAAATTTGTTGTTGCAGTTAGAAAAAACAATGTTGCAAAGTTCCCATTTGCAAGCTACTAATGGCATTATTTACCAAGAAGTTTGTCATAAAAAAACATTATTAAATTCCAAAGGGCTCAATTTATCGCACCAAAACAGCTTTGCTTATTTGTATGCTTCTGCGGTTTTTCAAAAAGAAAGCGAAATTGAAAGTTATGGCAAAAGTATTTTAGCTAAGGATTTTGTAACCTTCAATCCTGTTAAATTAGGTACTGAAATTGTTGAGATGGGCGAAAAAAAATTAGGAGCTAAATCTTTGGTATCTCAAAAATATCCAGTTATTTTTTCTAATGAAATGTTTGCAGACCTTTTGGAAAGTTTCAGCGATATTTTTACTGGTACAAGTGCTTATCGCAACTTAACTAAATTAAAAGATAAAGTTAATTGTTTAATTGCTTCTGAAAAAGTTAGTATTATTGATGATCCTTTAAACGATGGGGCTTATTTTAAAGAAAAATTTGATGATGAAGGAGTAGCTTGCCAAACCAAACCCATTATTACTAAAGGAGTTTTTCAAGGATTTATCCACAACTTAAAAACTGCTCGCATTTTTAAACAAACTCCAACTGGAAACGGTTTTGATGGCAGTACTTCTATGATTAATTGTTATTTGGTGCCTGGCAAAAAAAGTTTTTCAGAAATGATTGAACCTATTCAAAATGGTATTTATATTACTGATTTAGTAGGGATGCATGCAGGAATTAAAACTGTTAGTGGAGATTTTAGCCTACAAGCTAGTGGTTTTAGAATTGAAAAAGGTAAAGTTACAACTCCTGTTAAAATGATTGTTGTTTCTGGTAATTTTTTTGATATTCTTAAAAATGTAGACACCATTGCTAATGATTTTGAATTTCAAACTTCAGGATTTGGTAGTTCTAGCGTTTATGTAGGGGATTTAAATATTGGAGGAAAGTAAATTTTTCTTTGTAAATGATTTTTTGCCCCTTTATTATTTTGTAATTTTTATCGAAAAAAATAAATATTAAAATAATAATTGAAGTTTTGAAAACTTTTTAATTATGTATAAAAACAAAAAACACCATCTTAAAGATGGTGTTTTTTATATCTTAATCAAACAAATACTTGCGAAAAAACATCAGAAATGTTTGATACAGGAATAATATTTAATTTAGTTCTTACTTCTTCAGGAATATCTTCAATATCTTTGATATTTTCTTGAGGAATAAAAATAGTGTCAAGACCGCTACGATTAGCAGCAATAGCTTTTTCTTTTAAGCCTCCGATAGCTAAAATATTACCTCGTAAAGTAATTTCTCCTGTCATTCCCAAACCTTTTTTAACATATTTTTGGGTAATTGCAGAGACAAGGGAAGTTGCAATAGTAATTCCAGCTGAAGGACCATCTTTAGGAATGGCTGTTTCTGGAAGATGAATATGAAAATCGTTTTCTACAAAAATATTGGCATCAATTCCTAAATTTTGACAGTTAGCTTTGATGAAACTTAAAGCAGTATAAGCACTTTCTTTAAGGACTTCTCCTAATTTACCTGTAAGGACTAATTGTCCTTTACCTTTGTAATAAGTAACTTCTACTGGAAGCAAATCGCCTCCAAAATAAGTATAGGCAAGTCCGTTAGTGGATCCTATTTTTTCTTTTTGTTCATCTAAAAGATGTAGGTATTTTTCTTTACCTAAGTATTTAGTAACGTTTTGAGGAGTAATAATTACTTGTTCTTTTTTGGTAATTAAACATTCTTTAACTGTTTTTCTAGCTAGTTCTGCAAGGATTCTATCTAACTCTCTTACTCCTGCTTCTTTGGTGTAATGTCTAATTAAATAAAGGATAGTATCATTGTCAATAACTAAATTTGTGTCAGTGATTCCGTGATTTTTGAGTTGTTTTTTTAAAAGATATTTAGAAGCGATGTTAATTTTATCTTTTTCAGTGTAAGAACTTACTTCGATAATTTCCATACGGTCTTTTAAAGCTTCGGGAACATTGTCAAGGTAATTGGCAGTGGTGATAAATAATACTTGGGATAAATCAAATGGTTCGGATAAAAAATGATCCATAAAATTAATATTTTGTTGTGGGTCAAGGACTTCTAATAAAGCTGACGCAGGATCAAAGTTATAATTGGCTACTAGTTTGTCAATTTCGTCTAATAAAAAGACAGGATTAACTGTTTTGGCGTCTCTAATGCCTGCAAGAATGCGTCCAGGCATAGCTCCAATATAAGTTCTTCTGTGGCCTCTAATTTCTGATTCTTCTTTTAAACCGCCTAAGGATTGTCTGACAAATTGGCGTCCTAAAGCTTTGGCAATAGAAGAAGCAAGTGAGGTTTTCCCCACTCCTGGAGGACCTACAAGACATAAAATATTTTGAGGGTTTTTCTTAGTCATTATTTTGACTGCTGCATATTCTAAAATACGTTCTTTGACTTTTTCAAGTCCGTAATGTTGGTTATTTAAGGATTTTTCAATGGCAACTAAATCGTTTTCATCTTGGCTGGTTTTGCCCCAAGGTAATTCCAGTAAAAAATCAAGATAATTTTTAATTACAAAAGATTCTGCCATTAAAGATGATGATGATTGGTAACGTGATAATTCTTGTAAAGCTTTTTTTTTGATTTCAGGAGGTAAAGGAGTTTTTTTGATTTTATTGCGCAATTCTGCAATTTCTTCTTCCTTTTTGGCTTTGTCCCCTAATTCTAGTTGAATCGCTTTCATTTTTTCTCTTAAATAAAATTCTTTTTGGTTTTCATCAATACTTTGTTTTACTTTTTCATTGATTTTTTGTTCTAAATCAAGTCCTATAAGTAAGCTTTGGATGTCTTGAAGAATATAAAAAATTCTTTTATTAAGGTGAGCTTCTTTAAGGTATTTATATTTATCTAAAACATCGATTTTTAAATTAAAAACAATGATATCAGTGATATTTTCTGTTTCTGGTTCTGTTTTGATGATATCTAAAAAATTATTGGTGTTTTGAACAAGCAGTTGAAAAGGTTTGTCCATAATTTTTTCTATAACTAGCTTGATTAAGGCTTTTTCTTCTTCAACGTTTCCATAAATGGTGTTGACTTTTTCATATGAGGCTTTTAAAAAAGGTTCTTTTTGCAAAAATTTATCAATTTTTACTCTTTGTAAAATGCGAAATCTCACTTTAAAATCGCCGTGAGGGATTTTTACTTTGGTAATTATTTGTGCCAATACACCGTAACGTTGAAGATTAGTTAGTTTGGGTTTGTTGGGTGATAAATCTTTTTGAGTTAAAAGAATAACAAAAGAATTTGCGTTAGTTTCTGATTCTTTTAAAGCTTTTAAATAAGAATTGTCTGATACTTCAATACGAAAATCAACATTTGGAATAGGCATTACTTCGCTGATAACTACAACTGGAAGTTGTTCAGGAATTTCTTGAAAAATATCTTCAAATGCATCCATAGAAAGATCGGATTTTAATTTTTTGCTTTTGGTTTTCATATATTTTCATCCTTTTGATATTTTTTTAACTTTTAAACTTTTTCATTTTTAAGTTGTGGAGTGATTTTTTGGTGGGGTGATAAATTTTATTTAGCAACAACAGCTTTATTAATAACAAGTTCTAAGGCTTCATCCATCAAAAGAGAATGTTTTAGGTTTTTTTCAGGAAGGTTTTGTTTGATATGGTTAACTGGAACTTTGTAATGGTTACTTAAGTTTTGGTATTGTTGTTCGATTTTTTCTTGGAAAATAGTTAGTTTTTCTTGGGCTGCAACTTGTTCCATAATAAGTTGATATTGGAGGTTTTTTTGTGCTTGTTGGCTAAATTCTTTTTCCATTTTTTCATCATCAATACCTAAATATTGTTTGTATTGTTCCAAAGTTAAATTTTGTTGTTTTAATCGTGCTTCAAATTCTTTTTGGAGGCGGATTTGTTCTTGGGAAACAATTTCTTGAGGAATTTCTAATTCGGAATTTTTAACTAATTGTTCTATTACTTGTTTTTCAACGTTTTCTTTGTCTTTGTGTTTTTTTTGAGCTAAAAGAGTTTGTTTAGTGTTGTTTTTTAATTCTTCTACGGTTGAAGCATTGGCAAGTTTAAGTGATTTTACCAAATTATCTGTTAGTTGAGGTATTTTTTTAGTTTTGATTTGGTGTAGAGTTACTTTAAAAACAGCTTTTTGATTAGCTAAACTTTTTTGGTGGTAATCGCTTGGAAAAGTGATATTAATGTCTTTGGTTTGTCCTTGTTTCATCCCTAACATTTGGTCTTCAAAACCATGTAAAAATTGACCAGAGCCAATTTCTAAACTAAAATCTTTGGCAGTGCCGCCTTCAAAAGGTTTGCCATCAACAAAGCCTTCAAAATCAAAAATAGCATTGTCTGTTAATTCCAAAAAGTCGTTTTGGGTTTTGGGTTCCAAAGTTGTTTGTTTTTCTAATAAGGAATTTATTTTTTCTTCCACTTCACAATCTGTTACTTCAAGATCGTCTTTTGTAATTTCTAACCCTAAATATTTTTTTAAAGTAACTTTAGGTTTAACGATAAATTCCAGTCCGAAAGTAAAATTTTGATTATCTTTAAGTTTTTTTTCGTCTAAATCAATTACTTGAGGCATTCCCATACTTTCGAAATCTTTTTTTTGTAGGACTTCTTGATATTTGGTTTGCACGATATTTTCTAATGCATCGGAGTATAAATTGTCTTTACCGAAACGATTTTCAAAAATTTTTCTTGGAACGTGCCCTTTTCTAAAACCTTTAATTTCTACTTTTGGTTTAATTTTTTCATAAGCACTAGCCAGTTGGGTTTCTAATTCCTTTGAAGAAACTTCAAAAAAATATTGTACTTTTTGATCGTTGATTTTTTTAATTTCCATTTTTAATATCTTTTCCTTTTTGGTTTGTTGGGGTTTGTTTTATGTTTTGGGGTGTTATTTATTTTGATTATGAAGCATCAATAAAAACTAAAAAATATTGTTGTTGGGGGGTTATTTGGTTTGATTGGTGCAAATAGTTGCAAATAATTATGAGTTTTTTCATTTATATATTGATTATATAAGCAAATTCCAATTAAATTAGTGTTAATTGTTTTTTGGGGAAACAAGTTGGGTTTTTGCTTTTTTGTTTTACAATTTGGCAACTAATTTATAATTAAGTTTTTTAACTAAATTAAAAGTTGTTTTTTTGGGTTCGCGGTTTTATTTAGTTTAATTTTTTAGCTTTTTTTAATTCATTTAATCTTTTTTATAAATATTTTGTGGTAGAAAAATAATTGTCATTTATAAATTTTGTAATTGTGTAAATTACTTTTCTTTCCTACTATTTATTATACCATAATAACTAAATATTTCTTGAAATTATTAGTAATTTTTGCTTTCTGATTAAATGGTTTTTTGGTGAGGTTGTAATTAAAATATTTTTTTGTAGAAGGACAAAATATTTCCTAAAATTGTTTGGTTGGTGTGAGTTTAAAAGTGGTTTTTGTTTTTGCCCATTTTGCAATTTTACTTAAATATTAGTTTTTTAAATTGTTAAATTGATTTTAATTAGTCCAATGTTTAGGATGTAGTTAGTTGGGATTTATCTAAATTAAAAGTTTGATTTCATCTTTAAATTTTGGATTTATTTTTCTTCGTTAAGAATCTTTTTTAAATATTTACCAGTATAACTTTTTTCATTTTGGCTTACTTGTTCTGGGGTTCCTGTTGCAACTACATATCCGCCACAAGCTCCTCCTTCAGGACCTAAATCAATGATATAATCAGCATTTTTAATTACATCTAAATTATGTTCAATTACAACAATAGTAGCTTTTTGATCTGTCATTTGATGAAGAACTTTAAGCAATTGTCTAACGTCTTCTGAATGAAGTCCTGTGGTAGGTTCATCTAAAATATACAAAGCACCTGGAATAACTTTTTTGTGTAGTTCGCTTGCTAATTTAACTCGTTGGGCTTCTCCTCCGGATAAAGTTGGCGAGGACTGTCCTAATTTAATGTAGCCAAGCCCTACATTTTGTAAAATTTCTAATTGATGTTTAATTTTGGGATGATTTTGGAAAAATAAAACCCCTTCTTCAACACTCATAGCAAGAATATCTGCAATAGTTTTATCTTTGTATTTGATGCTTAAAGTTTCTTTTTGATAACGAGTTCCTTTACAAGCTTCGCACATAACATAGACATCTGGTAAAAAATGCATAGATATTTTTTTAACTCCATCGCCACTACAAGCCTCACATCTACCGCCTTTAACGTTAAAAGAAAAACGCCCTTTTTGATAACCTTTCATTTGGGCTTCTTTAGTTTTGGAGTAAAGTTCTCTAATTTCATCAAAAACACCAGTATAAGTAAGGGGATTGCTGCGAGGAGTTTTACCAATTGGGTCTTGTGAAATTTCAACTATTTTTTTGACTTTGTTAAAATCGTTTACTAAATGACTAAAATCTTTTTGTTGAGTTTTGTTTTTTTTGCTGTATTTTTGTTGTAAACAATCAAGTAAAACATCATTTACTAAAGTAGATTTTCCCGAACCAGAAACGCCTGTAACTACAATTAATTGTTGCATAGGAAAGCAAACATCAATTGATTTAAGATTATTTTTAGAAGCTTTGGTAACTAAAATATGATCTTTATTGCCTTTTCTTCTATTTTTGGGAAATGTAATTTGGATTTGTTTAGATAAGTATTTTCCTGTAAGGCTGTTTTTGTTTTGCATTACTTCTTGGGGTGTACCAAAAGCTTGTACTTTCCCTCCCAAAATGCCTGCTTGAGGACCAATATCAATTAAATAATCAGAGGCAAGCATTGTATCGTGATCGTGTTCTACTACAATTAAAGAATTGCTTAAATCTCGCATTTTTTGAAGTGATTTAATTAAAAGATCGTTGTCTTTTTGGTGCAATCCAATGGAAGGTTCATCAAGGACATAAAGTACTCCTGAAAGTTGGGAGCCAATTTGAGTAGCAAGTCTAATTCTTTGTGCTTCTCCTCCCGAAAGAGTTGCTCCACTGCGCGATAAAGAAAGATATCCTAACCCAATTTCTTGTAAAAAAGTAAGACGATTGATAACTTCTTTGAGAGCTAAATTAATAATTTTTGTCTCTTCGTTGGACAATTCTAAATTTTGGAAAAAAGCAAGGGTTTGTTCAATTGATAAATCAGTTATTTCATAAATATTTTTATTATTAATTTTAAAAAGTAAAGCCCCTTGATTAAGTCTTTGTCCTTGGCATGTTTTGCATTTTTTTTCCATCATATAATTAGAAAGCCATTTTTTGAGCCATTCGCTGGTTGTTTCTTCAAAACGTCTTTTAAGCATAGAAGCTATACCTTCAAAAAAATCATATTTAGGAGTTTTGGTGGTGGTATTTTTGGAAAAACGAGAAAAACGCAAAGGAGGCGTTAAAGTAATTTGGTCAGGCGAACCATAAAGAATAATATTTAGTTTTTGGGGATCTATTTTTTTTAAAGGAACAGTCATATCAATTTGATAATGATTGCATACAGCTTTTAATTCTTGTTCTTTGCTAGCAAAATTATTATATTCATTATTACTTTTAAAAATTAAAATTGCACCTTTATTTAATGGTTTTTCATAATCTAGCATCATATCGCAATCAATTTCTGCTGTTTTTCCAATACCTTTACAACTTTGGCAAGCTCCTAAAGGAGTATTAAATGAAAAAAGTCTTGATTCGCGCAAGGGAATATCAAAATTAATGCCTTCTAAATGATAATTGCAATTTAGTTTTAATATTTGATGGTTTTTATTGTTGTTTTCATTCTTATTACTATCATTACTATTTTTATTTTGATAATTCATAATAAAAACTTTTCCTTGAGCTAAATTTAGAGCTTGTTCTAAGGCTTCAAAAAGACGAGTTTGATTATCTGAATTAACTTCAAAACGATCAATTACTACATAAATATTATGATATTGATTTTTTGATAAAGAAGGAATCTCATCCATTAAATAAATAGTATCATTAATCATTACTCTATTAAAACCATCTTTGGCAAGAGCTTCTAAGGTTTTTTGATGGGTACCTTTTTTTCTTTCAATTATAGGAGCAAGAATTAATATTAGTTGCTTGGAAAATATTTGATTAGTTTTAGTAATCATTTGTTCTTTGGTTTGTTTTTCTAAGACAATATTTTTTTCAGGATGAAAAGGAACTGCAATATTCGCATAAATTAATCTTAAATAATCATATATTTCTGTAATAGTTCCCACAGTAGAACGAGGATTATTAGAAGTTGTTTTTTGGTCAATACTAATAGAAGGACTCAAACCTTCAATACTATCTACATCAGGTTTTTCAAAACTACCTAAAAATTGTCTAGCATAAGCACTTAATGATTCTACATACCTTCTTTTTCCTTCTTGATATAAAGTATCAAAAGCTAAAGAAGATTTGCCAGAACCTGATAATCCTGTTATAATAACTAATTTATTTTTGGGAATATCAATATTAATATTTTTTAAATTATTTTGACGAGCTCCGCGAACTTTAATAAATTGATGTTTATTGGTTTTCATTTTAATTCCTTTAATATATTCCTTTATATTTATATCGGCTTATATATATTATTTATAAATAATAATTTCTTTGTTAATTATAACAAAAAAGATTAGCAAAAAGTAATAAAAGATAAGAAAATGATATAAAAGGTGAGAAAAGTAATGGAAAATGAGCAAAAAACTTGCAAAAAAAAGAGTAAAATAAAGGTAAGGTAGTTTTTTATTCCCTGAAAACTAAAAGGAGAAAGGAGAGTAAAGGGATGTTTTTTTGGTATGTATGAACTGTTCCGTTTTTTAGACATTTTTTTATTTAAAAATTACTCTTTAAGACTTAAAATTAAATAGATAATTTCTTATCTTTTCAAACTAACAAATAATTTCATTAAACTTAAAAAGTGTCTAAAAAAACGGAACAGTTCAATGCCTTAAAAGAACAACAAAATCTTTATAATGTAATATACAAAGAATTATCTCCCAAAGGAAAAGAAGAATTATACAAAAATACTAAATAAAAATTGATTAACTAAACAATCCATATATAAAGATAAAAACTATTTTCATTAAGAAAATAGTTTTTTTATATCTTAGATTAAATTTTAATTATTTCTTTATTTGTTCCCAAACAGTAGCAGATATATAATATAAAGGAATTGAACACAAACAAACAACAACACCCCAAGCTAATAAATTAGAAAAACTAAAGTTAAACCCTTTTTTATTTGATTTAACATTTTTATTATCTTTGGTTAATTTAGTTTTATTATTATATTTCTTACTTTGTTTTAAATCATTATTGTTTTGTTTTTTCTTTTTCTTATTATCATTATTCTTATTATTTTTATTTGTTTTCATTACCCTATTTTCTTTCCTTAATATATGTCATTATAATTTATAATCAAGTCAAAGACTTACTTATATTTTAACTGGAAATAAGTTTTTTTCAACAATTTATTGCAACAAAATTAATTTATTACTAAAATACTTCCAAATTACAAAAATACTGGTATAATATATATGATTTAAGGAGGTTTTTAACTTGCAAAACTATATTCAAAAAAAAATATTACAACTTCAATTCCAAACTTTAACTCCCATCCAAAAAGAAGTCTTTTCACAATTTGAAAAACCAGGTAATCTAGTAGGAATTGCTCCTACAGGAACAGGCAAAACCCATGCTTATCTTTTACCGATATTAAGTAAAATTGATTTCCAAAAACCATTTACTCAAGCAATTATTTTAGTCCCTACCAATGATTTAGTATTTCAAGTATGGGAAATGTTTAAACAAATTGAAAAAACTAATTTTACCAAAATTCTTTACGGAGGAATGGATAAACAAAAAGCAATTGCTACTTTTGAAAAAAAACAACCTCCATTAATTATTGCAACTCCCGATAAGTTATTAGAATACGCGTTTAAACTCAAAAAAATTAACTTAAAATATGTATCTTATTTAGTCCTTGATGAAGCTGATATGATGTTTGATGAGGTATTTTTAACTTCCCTAGACCCTTTAATTAATCATCTTAAAGCCAAAATTTTATTATTTTCAGCTACCATTACCGAACAATTAAAACCTTTTATTAATCGTTATTTTGGTAAATCTACTTTTATTGATGTTTATAAACAAAGTAATCTTAATCGTACTTTTTATTTATTAGAAACAACTACAAGCAGAATGCAGACCTTAATTCATCTTACCAAAGTCCTTAATCCTTATTTAGCACTAGTATTTGTCAATGAAAAAAAAGAACAAGAATTAATATTTCAAACTTTACAAAATGACAGTCTCAAATTGCTTAATTACAACTCTGCTTTATCAGTTAAACAAAGAAAACAAAGCCTTAAAGCTATCCATAAATTAAAATATCAGTACGTAATTGCATCAGATCTTGCAGCTAGAGGAATTGATTTTGATGCTTCTTGTGTTATTCACTACAACTTACCTTCACACCTTGAATTTTTTTTCCACAGAAGTGGTAGAACATCAAGAATGGGCAAAAAAGGTGAAATCATTGTTTTGTACGACCCCCAAGACATTAAACAAAAAGACAAAATTAATAAATTAATTCAATTAGGAATTACTTTTCATCAAGCCTCTTTAAATAAAGATGGTTTTATAAGAACTCAAAATTACAAAACTATTACAACTACCAAAACTGATAAGCCAAATAAAAACAATAAAAATACCAAAAACATTCAAAAAAATCAAAATAATCAAACTAACCAAAAAAACAATTACAACCAATCTAGCCAAAAACAATTTTTCAAACAAAACAAATTTACCAAAGAATCCAAACTTCCTAAAAAAGAAAATAATAAAGATTCTGCTTTGGAAACACCAAATAAAACTCAAAACACAGTCCAAGAAACAAACAACAACAAAAAAACTAAAAGCAAACAAGTAAAACCCAATTATAAGAAAAAGAACCAAAAAGAAAACCAATCCCCCAAAAGCAAAAGTACTTTTTTGCAAACAAAATTCAAACCAAAAGCCAAATACAAATCAAAAAAAACCATCAAAAAAATAAATTAACGAATTACAAAACTAATTATCAAGAAAAAACTAAACTAATTTATAAATAATAACCAAAAAAACCAATAAAGGAGCTTTTATCATGTTATTTTTGGGAAGCCATGTTGCTATGAAAAAACCACATAATTTTCAAGGAGCCATCCAAACTGCCATTTCTTATGGTGCTAATGCTTTGATGGTTTATAGCGGTGCTCCACAAAATACGATAAGAACCAAAACCGAAGAATTAAAAATTAAAGAAGCCTTAGAAATTGTCCAAAACAACAATTTATCTTTAAATAATTTGGTAGGGCACGCTCCTTATATTATCAATCTTGCTAATCCCGACGAGACTAAAAGGGCTTTTGCAATTGATTTTTTATCCCAAGAATTAGAACGTTTTGCAGCAATGAAAATTAATAAAATGGTTTTACATCCAGGAAACTATCTCAAAACAAACCCCCAAGAAGGAATTGGTTTAATTGCTCAAAGCCTTGATTTAATTTTTGCAAAAACTAAACATTTAAAAACCCAAGTTGCCTTAGAAACTATGGCAGGCAAGGGAACTGAAATTGGTAAAAACCTAGAAGAATTGCAACAAATAAGAACCCAAGTTAAAAACAACACAAGAGTTTCTTTTTGTCTTGATACTTGTCATCTTTTTGATGCTGGCTATGATTTAAAAGAAAACTTAGAAGAAATTATCCAAAAGATAGATTCCATTTTAGGATTTCAAAATATCTCTGTAATTCATATTAACGACTCTAAAAACGAATGTAATAGTCACAAAGACCGCCATGAAAACATCGGTTTTGGCAAAATCGGTTTTGAAACTTTAATCAAAATTATCTATCATCGTGCTTTTGCTTGTATCCCTAAAATTTTAGAAACTCCCTATATCAATGACAAAGCACCTTATAAACGCGAAATTGAAATGATTAAAGCCAAAGCTTTTAACCCCGAATTAAAAAAATTATTTTAAAAAACAAACTAATCATTAAAACAAGTTTGAAAAAATCCAAAATCACTTATAATTAATATTGGTGTTTATTGTTTATTAAAATATTTTCTAAAACTATTTTAGACTTTTAATATAGAATTTTAATAATGTTGAACATCGAAAAATACAATCATTAGTAAGGTTTTAAAATCATCGATAAAAAACAAATTATAAGCAATATATTTTCTTTTTGGAACACATTAAATCCCAATTATCAAATGATAATTATTGCTTTTATCATCGGATTATTTTTTTTCTTTTTACGTAGTATCATCAAAATAATTATTGGTATTATTTTATTAATTTTAATATTAAAATTTGGTTTAAAAGTTGATTTTTTAAGAAATATTAACTAACCTTACCAAACTAGATAAAATATTTACTTTCTAATTAAAAAAATAATTTATTATTTAACAACTCTTTTGCAAATTAAAGGGTTGTTTTTTTAATTTTAATTAGGAATACCAAAATATAAAAAGAGTACTTTTTAACATTTAGACTATTTTTTAATATTATTTAATAAAATTTTATGAATAAAAAAATGCATAAATGCATTTAAAAACATTTTATTACTAAAATTAACCCAAACCAAACCCAACAACAAAAATTTTTTTGCAATTCTTAATATTTTTCTTTCTAATTTACAAATACCAAAATAAGTATCTTAACTTTTTTCAAACAAAAATTATAAAAAATGCTATAATAGTTTTATAAAATATGTTTATATATCTTAAAATATCAAAAATGTTTATCAAAAATGTTTATCAAAAAATTAACGAGACAAATTTTAGGTAAAAAGTTTTTAATAATTTCATTATTTTATCATTTATTGTCATCATTCAGGAATCATTTTTTATTTTACAATCCAAAAAGAAAGGAACTGCAATCATGAATTTACAAACCACCAAAAGCAAAATCCAAAATGCAATCCAAAAAGTTTTATTAGAAGAATTAATTTTACAAGAACAACTGGAAAATGACAAATTTGATTTTTCTTTACCTTTGTTTGCTTATGCCAAAAAAACCAAAACTAACCCTCATATTATTTTTGAAAATATCAAAAAAAACCTTGTCACAATAAACGAAATCCAAGAATTAATGTTTTTAAACGGTTTTTTAAATATCAAAATTAAAAGAGCTTCATTAGCTTACGAAATATTACTCAAAATCAACGAATTACAAGCTAATTATGGCAATTTTCCCAATCAAAATCAAACCATAGTTATTGATTATTCTTCTCCTAATATTGCTAAAAACTTTTCTGTTGGTCATCTGCGTTCTACTGTTATTGGAAACGCTCTCAAAAATATTTATCAAAAATTAGGTTTTGAGGTAGTAGGAATCAATCACTTAGGAGACTGGGGAACGCAATTTGGTAAAATGATTGTAGCTTATCAAAAATGGGGCAACAAAGAAAAAATCCTAAAAGACCCAATTAACGAACTACAAAAATTATATGTTTTTTTTCATCAACAAGCCAAAACCAATCCTGAATTAAACGAACAAGCCAATTTTGCTTTTTTACAATTAGAACAACAAAACCAAAAATATCTCGATTTGTGGAAATGGTTCCGCGAAGTGTCTTTACAAGAATTTTGCAAAATTTATGATATTTTGGGGATTTCATTTGATTTTTTCTTGGGAGAATCTTTTTATAATGACAAAATCGCTCCTCTTTTTGAAGAATTAGAACAAAAAAAGCTTTTAAAAGAAGAAGACCAAGTTTTGCTTATAGAACTTGATAATTTACCTCCTGGTTTAGTGAAAAAAACTAATGGCAGCACCTTGTATTTAACAAGAGATCTAACTACTTTTAAATATCGTTGTAACACTTTTAATTGTCAAAATGTTTTATATGTTGTAGGCAACGAACAAAAACTTTACTTTAAACAATTAGCCCAAATAATTGAAAAAATGGGATACTGTGACACTAAAATAAAACACATTAATTTTGGTTTAGTTTTGATGGATGGCAAAAAAATTTCTACTAGACATCACAAATTTTCTACCTTAATTGAAGTAATTAATCAAGCTACTATTTTAGCCCAAAAAATCATTGAAGAAAAAAATCCTCATTTATCAAATCTTAAACAAACTGCACGCAAAATCGCTGTAGGAGCCATCATTTTTAACGACCTTAAAAACGATAGACATCTAGATATTGATTTTAATTTAGAAACTATTTTACAATTTAAAGGACAAACAGGACCTTATCTTCAATACACAGCAGCACGTCTAAATTCCCTTTTAAACAAAGAAAAACTAGACACAAACTTAATTGACAAAACCATTTATCAAAAAGACCATTATTTTATTTTAGTAAAATTATTAGACCAGTTTCCTTTAATTTTGCAAAAAGCCCAAAAAGACAATATGCCAAGTATTTTGGCAAAATATATGTTAAAAATAACTCAAAATGTTAACTTTTTATATTCACAAGAAAAGATTTTAACAGATGATAAAACCACTACAAACACTAATCTTTTATTAATCCAAGCAGTTTTTATCACTCTTAAAGAAAGTTTAAGAATTTTAGGGGTTCCTTTTTTAGAAAATATGTAGTAATTTTTAAAAAATACCTTATTTTTCATAAAACAATTAAATCCCAAAGAAAAATCTGCAAAGACTTTTTTTATTTTGGCTTGGAAAATCAAATCCACAAATCCAAAACTAAAAAACTAAAAAAAGAAAACCCAAACAACCACCCAATAATTAAAAGAAGGAAGTGATTATTTTCATTGATAAAAAACATTTTTTTAAAAAAATTTTCCAAAATACCAATAAAAACCAAATGTTAAAAATTACTGCATTATTAATTAGTTTTTTATTTTTAATATGGTTGAATTTATCAATATTTGGATATTTCCATATAAAAAATAATTCCAAAAAGAAAACCATTTTAAAAGTAGGAGTTAACAACAATTCTGCTCCTAATGTTTTTAAAGTTTTAGAACAAAATGAGGGAAAGAAGGCCAAAAAAGCTGTAAACGGTGAATATATAGCGGGTTTTGATATTGATTTAATCAATAATATAGCTGATAAACTAGATTTAGAATTAGAATTTCATGTCTTTGATTTTGCAGGACTTCTTAATGCCTTAGAACAAGAAACAATTGACATCGCAGTTGCGTCTTTGAGTATTACAGACAAAAGAAAAGAAAAATACGATGTTTCTAAAGCCTATATGCAAACTGGAACCAGCATAGTAGTAAGAAACAAAAGATTTGATGATTTATTGGATAATTTAAGAAAACAACAAGAGCCAAACAATAACAAAGAAATAAAAATAAATTATAATGAATTTTGCCAAAAATTAAAAGATTTAGGAAAAGAAAAACCCATTAAATTTATAACATTTCTAAATACTGTTGCAATCCCAGTAATTGAAAAAATCAAATCAGATACTAATAAAGAAAAAGAATATGTCATCAAAAATAACGAATTAACAAGTTCATCTGCATGTTTTACTGATATTTTACAAGGAAAATCAGATATGTTTATAACAGATAATTGTTTAGCTAGATGGGCTTATGAAATAAATCAAGATTTGACATATTTTGATGTGTATTCTAATAACTTAGAACATTCTACTTGTCCCCAAGGTTTAGGAATATTTTTTCCTAAAAAAAATGATGAAGATAGAAGAATACCAAATTTACAAAAAAAGATAAATGCAGCATTGGTAGAATTGGATTTAGTTAAAAAAGATGAAAAAGGCGAATTCCAAGACATCATAGACTTAAAGAAAAAAAATCATGAATTAAAAGAAACTAGCAAAGAAGAAGTTAGTTCAGAAGATAAAAATAAAATAGAAGAAATAGAAAAAAAAGTAAAAAAACGACTAGATGAAGTCTTTAATGAAAACAAAGAAACAATTGAACTACCAACAAAAAAGATTTTTATCCAAGCCCAAAAAACCATTCCATCTTATCTAAAAGGACTCAAAACTACTTTAATTTTAGCTATTGACAGTCTTATTGTTGGCTTTTTATTAGCTATTATATGCACTTTAATTAAAAATATAAAATTAGATTATCACAAAAATAATTTCTTGATAGTTGCTATAATAAAAATATTAAATACTTCCATAAATGCTTTGTTTTTTGTCTTAAAGGGCATTCCTGTAGCTGCCCAAGCAATGCTTATTTATTACAGCATTACTTTTCTTTTTAAAGGAAATTTTAATCCTTTACACGCAGGAATTTTTGTTTTAATACTTAATTCTTTAGCAAGTATTACAATAATTTTAATGCAAAATATTAAATTCTTAGATAAAGGACAAATTGAAGCTGCTCATTCTTTGGGGATGAACCAAAAGCAAGTTTTTCTCTCTATTGTCTTTCCTCAAACTTTAAAAAGGTCAGTTCCTTTTATTTTGCAACAATTAATCACAAACATTAAGGATAGTTCTTTTTTTGCCATTATAGGAGTTGCCGAACTTTCTTGGCAAGCACAAAGCAATATGGGCTCTACCTTAAATCCAATCTTGCCTTTTGTAATGATATCTTGTTTTTATTTAATAATTATTAGTATGACTGGTTTTTTAAGCAAAATGTTAGAAAAAAATATTAAATTGAAAAAATAAAAGAAAAAGAATAGAAAAGGAAGTGAACAATTTCATTAATTTAATTAATAAAAACTCATTTTTAAAAAATATTTTCCAAAAGAAAAATAATATAAAAATATTCAAAATTATTACATTATCAATTAGCTCTATATTGTTGGTATGGTTGCATTTTTCAGTATTTGGATGGCATTTTTCAACCAAAACAAAAAAAATAGAAAGTGAATCAGAAACAAGATTAAAAACAGTTTTTGACAACCACAAAGACATGCTTTCTAAAAGCACTACTTGGCATCAAATCAAAGAAACTTTTCCATCTTATCTAGAAGGACTCAAAACCACTTTAATTTTAGCTATTGATGGTCTTATTATTGGTTTTTTATTTGCAACTTCATATACTTTAATTAAAAACTCTCAATCCCATAATAAAATAATATTAAATATTAACAAAGGAACAACTTATTTTTTAGATACTTTATTTTTTATTTTAAAAGGAATTCCTGTAGCTGCCCAAGCAATGCTTGTTTTTTATGGTATTGGTTATCTTTGCAAAGATCTTTTTGAAATTAAACGTTTGTATGCAGGTCTTTTTGTTTTAGTACTTAATTCTTTAGCAAACATTACTGTAATTTTAATGCAAAATATTAAATTCTTAGATAAAGGACAAATTGAAGCCGCTCATTCTTTAGGGATGAACCAAAAGCAAGTTTTTTTCTCTATTATCTTCCACCAAGCTTTAAAAAGATCAGTGCCTTTTATTATCCAACAATTCATCACAAACATTAAGGATAGTTCTTTTTTTGCCATTATAGGAATTGCCGAACTTTCTTGGCAAGCACAAAGCAATATGGGCTCTAACTTTAATCCGATTCTACCTTTTGTTACAATATCTTGTTTTTACTTAATCATTATCAGCATTACTAATTTATCAAACAAATTATTAGAAAAAAATATTAAATTATTACAACCAAAAGCATAATGAAATATTTAAAAAATCAACACTATAAGAAAGACCATTAATAATGTGGTCTTTTTTTATACGATTTTTAGCTATTTTTGTGTATAATAAAAATAAGTGTAAATATTTAATTTTTCCCAAATAAATATTCTAAATATCAAAAACGTCAGGAGATAAAAGCAATGAATGTTAATTTCAAATATAAAACTACATATTTGTATCAACTTTATTGTTTTTATTATTGTTTACAACTCAAATTTTAATTATATTAGGAGATAACGATGGGCGTTGATGTTAGATACAAGACTAAATACTTATATCAATTTTAGCATATATAAATAGCAAAATATTTAAAAAAGAAAACCAAAGAAACAAAGACACAAAAAAGACAAATACAATCCAAAAAAGAACAAAACAATCAAAAAATTATTATAAAAAACAGACTAAAACTATCATTACTATCATTTTTTATTTTTTATCATTTTTTATTTATTACAATTAAATTTTATCATTTAATTTATTTAATTATCAAAATTAACAGTAAAAAAGGATGTAAAAAAACATGAATACAAAACGGTATTTTTTTTCAATGTTTTATCAAATTTTTTTAAAAACGTTTTCAAAAATAAAAAAAATATAAAGATATTTAAAATTTCTACATTATTAATTAGTTTTATAATTCTAATTTGGTTGCATTTCCAAGTTTTTGGAATTAACATTCACCAAGCAAAAAAATCATCCAAACCCAAATTAATAGTGGCAACAACTAACGATTCTGCTCCTAATGTTTTTGGGGTATTAAATCGTTGATGGAGCTGATTGTACCGTCAGAATTGTACTCGGTACGCTTGATTTCCTTACCTGTTTGGGGGTCGTACTCGGTGATGTAGCTGATTTTACCGTCAGAATTGCAGTTGGTTTCTTTGGTTTTATTACCTGTTTTGGGATTGTACCAGCTGATTAACTTGATTGTTTTGCCATCTGGGTAGTATCCGATTTGTTTGAATGAGTCAGGTAAAGTTAATTTGTCAATTTCTTTTTTTAATTTTACATTTTCTTGATGTATTTTTTCATTTAATTTCTTTGCTTCTTCTAATATATCAGTTTCTAATAATGTTCTTCTTTTTTCAGTTTCTAAATGATATTTATAAGTATGAGAAGCTATCCAAAACACAAAATACAGTAATGTTACAGTTGTAATTAAAAAAGGAATTATTTTATAATGTTGGTTGCGTATTCTAAATCCGATATTTTTAATCCTCTTTTCTTAGTATTTAAATACCCATAAATATTGTAAATTAATAAAAAATGATAAAAAGAAACCCAATATTATTATAACCTTTTGAAGCAAAAATAAAAAGTATTTTAAAATAATTTCAATAATATTCATTATTTTTAAAACATTTTTAAACAACAAATCAGCTATTTTAGTGAAAGCATTTAAAAGAAAAGAGGTGACTTCTTTCAAATAATAAATAACAGTGCTACCAACAGTAACCGTAAAAATTACCTTTACTATCTCTACTATTTTATCCCAAAGACTTTCACTAACGCTTATTTGTTTTATGTCGGTAAGAAATGATTTAGCATAGGTAATATAACCTATAATACTATTAACAATATCAAGAAAAATATTTAATATTTGTATTAAAAAATCAAACAAATAACTAAATAATTTCAAAGGATAAATTAAAAATGTTAATTGTTCCCATATAAAAACAAATATAGTTTTTATAATATTATAAATATTAATAAAATTAATATTCCAACCAACATTAAAACCAAATAAAAAAGATGATTTAGTAAATAAAATACTATAAAAAATACTATATAATAAATAAAAAAAATCTTTAAAATCAAAGGAAATTAAATATTTTAAAAAATTAAAACTAAAAATCATTTTCAGTGTCATCAATAGATTCCACAATTAAAGGTTTTTTTGTATTATTTAATTGATTTTTTAATTTTAAATTTTCTTTTAAAATTTCATCTAAATTATTATTTTCTTTTTTTTCATTATCATCATCTTTTTTTATTTCATCAAAAAGTCCTTCAGAAAAATTAAGTCCTCCATGTTCTCCAAATTCTTTAATCATTCTATTAACATGGTCTTTATATATACCCAAATAATTACCCATTTGAGATATTATCCTAATTAAAGCTCCAAACTCTCTAACAGTAATTTGTCCATTTTTAATATATTTATTTACTACACAATGTAATTCATCACTAAAATTATACTTACTTTTTAATTCTTTAATATAAAAATAAAACCAATAAATAAAAATACCAAAGATAAAAGAAATAAAAGAAATAAATAATTTTGATTCAAAAATATTAATAATTGTTTGTTGTATATCCATTAATTTTTCCTTTCTATAAAATTATTATATATTCTCCTTAATGAACGTTTTTTTAAAAAACGTTCATTTATTTAAGCCATGTAATTTTAGTTGTATCAGGAACAATAAAACCAAATTTATAAGCTACAAATAGAAAAATACAACAAAGAGCAGATAAAACTAATATTTGTCTTAAATTCATTTTTTTCCTCCTTTTTATTATTTAGCTATTGATAAATAACCTTTTGAAGCAAAATAAACAGCCAAAGGAAGAACAATACCTAATGTAGGTAAAACCCAACACATAAAAAAACCGCCTAAAGTTAATTTATTTCTTCTAAAAGATTTTTTACTGAAATAAGAAGGTCTGTAAATTCTTGCCATTTTAATCTCCTTTTTTATTATTTAATAAGAAAAATATTTTTTAGTATTTAGAAACAATAAAGAAACCAACTTTAATGGTTCTTTAATCGCCTACAATATTCTAGATATTATAGATTTAAAAAATAAACTTAATAGCTTGGAAAACAAATTAGAAAGATGAGCAAATCCAGAAACACAAATTACACATGAAAATGAAGAAATAAAATTAACAACAAAACAAATAGAACAATTAGGAAAAATCACAGATATTGACACACTAAAAGCAAAACTTAAGGAACTTACAAATCCATTAGAACAAAATAAATCAATTTTAAGTGATAATGAAAAACAAAACTTAATAAATGAAATTGCAAAAACAAAAAAACAAATTACAAACATAGAAAAAATAACCAAAAAATGGGTAGACGATATTTTTGAAAACCATCAAGAAACAATTAATCTAGCAAAAAATAATACTTGGTCACAAATTAGAAAAACTTTTCCATCTTATAAAGAAGGACTTAAAACTACTTTAATTTTGGCTATTGATGGTCTTTTTTTAGGCTTTTTATAGCTGTTTTATGCACCTTAATGAAAAATGCCCAATCCAATAATCCTTATATATTAAAAATTAGCAAAGGAATAAGTTGGATCTTTGATATTTTATTTTTCATTTTAAAAACGATGCCAACAGCAGACCAAGCAATGCTTGTTTATTATGGCATTGGAAACCTTTGTAATAAAGGTGTTATTACTTCTCTTAATGCAGGACTTTTGGTTTTGAGTCTTAATTCTTTAGCAAACATTAATGTAATTTTAATGCAGAATATCAAATTTTTAGATAAAGGACAAATTGAAGCGGCATTGAGTTTGGGAATGAGCCAAAGACAAGTTTTTTCTCTATTGTTTTTCCCCAAGCTTTGAAAAGATTAGTGCCTTTTATTATCCAACAATTCATCACAAACATTAAAGATAGTTCTTTTTTTGCTATGATAGGCATCTCTGAGTTAACTTTAGTAGCTAAAAATAATACTGGAGTGACTTTTAATCCGATCTTGCCTTTTGCTATGATAACTGGTTTTTACTTAAGTATCATTGTTATTACTAATTTATTAAACAAAATATTTACTAAAAATATCCTTCATAAATAAATAATTTTTCAAAGTTTTAACACCGAAACCTGATAAAAGGCTATTAGCTAATGTGGTCTTTTTTTGGGTGGCGAGCATGTAAATATTATTTTGGTTTATGATTTTGAGGAAAAAAAACAAAAATCAAAATAAAACTGATATAATATATAAGTATGATATTTTTATCATTTAAAACAAAAAGCTGATGTGGCGGAATGGTAGACGCACTTGACTCAAAATCAAGCGAGCAATACTCATGTCGGTTCGAGTCCGACCATCAGTACCATTAATTTATTTTTATTTATAATTGCATCTATGAAAAGAAATAACAAATAAAAAATTGCATGAATTTCATGTGTTTTTTTATTTGTTTTATTTTTTAAAAAACGATTTGAAATAACAATTTTGATTTCTTGCCTCTTTCTTGCCTCTTTTCCCAATCAACTATTAGGTGGTATTTATTGTGTCTACTCATTCATTTAAACAATTTATCGAACAAAAAGGTTTTTGCAAAAAATATTTTCAAAATCCTCAAGTAAAAAAAATATCAGTTTGCCAAAAAAGCCCAAAATGGGTTTTACAAATCACATTTAAACATTTACCTTTAGTTTGTGATTTAGCATTTTTTTTAGAACAATTACTCCAAGAATTAACTATTTTATGGAAAAACCAAGCGCAAACCAAACCTAATTTGCCCCAAATTGAATACCACATCGATTTTGAAAATTGGGATTATCTAGAATCTTTGGCAGAAAGTTATTTTAATTATATTATAACCCAAGCCAGTTTAATAAAAAAATATCATGATTTAGATTATTTTGCAATTCAAAATCACCAAGTAAATTTTCAAAACGGCAAATTTATCATTTTTGTAAATCCTAATGCATTTAAATGTTTAAATAAAAAAATGGAACTTCTTCAAGATTTTTTTTCTAAATTTTATGGTTTTAAAAATGAATTTATCTTATCAACAGATAGAAAAATTGATATCAATAGAAAAAAATCCACAAATATTGAAATCGAAGAATTGCAACAAAATCCGAATCATCAAACCAACTCCAACGAACAAAATCAAGAAAAAAATCCAAATAACAAATCAGATCCAACTTCTCAAACCGATCAAACAAAACAAGCAAAAACAACACCCCAAGCAAAAGCATATAATAATAATAAAGGAGCTTATAATAGCAATTCTAAAATGACAACTAAAGATACAAAAATAAAAGATCTTCCTAAAAATAAACAAGAGCTGGAAGAATTCAACCGTCAAAATCCCAATACTTATGTAATTGTTGAAGGTTTTTTGGCTCATCCTATCAAAGAAGCTAATTTTCAGTATTCTTATTTAAAATTTGTTATAGAAGAAAACGACAATGATTTTTCTATCGAAAATAAAGATGCTATTTTAATTCAAAAAAAAGTGTCCAAAGATGAAAAAGAGCAATTTTTAAAAGCCAATTACCAAACTGGACAATTATTTAGAATCACAGCTCGAATTAATTATAGTGCTTGGGATGATGTTCATTTAATGATGACACAATACGAAACCCTAGAATCAGATTCAATTTCGCCTTCATTAATCCGCCAAGACTTGGGTTTTCAAGGCAAAAAAAGAATTGAATTTCACACTCACACTAAAATGTCTAATTTAGACGCCATTAACAGTGCCAAAGAATATTTACAAATAGCAGAATCATGGGGACACGAAGCGATTGCTTTTACGGATCATGACGGCATTTATGCTTACCCTGAAATTAACGAACATGCCAAAAATAAAAAAATCAAACCTATTTATGGAGTGGAAGTTGATTTTATTGAAGAAAAACCTATTTATATCACCAATCAAAAAGAAGATAATTTAGAAAAAGATTTTGTTTTAAAAGAAGCTACTTATGTGGTTTTTGACTTGGAAACTACTGGATTATCTAATGTTCGTGACAAAATTATTGAAATCGCTGGAGTAAAAATTAAAAACGGAAAAAAAATAGGCGAGTTTCAAAAATTTATCGCCCCGCAACAAAAATTAACCAAAACTATCACCGATATTACCAATATTACGGATGAAATGCTTCAAGGACAACAAAAAATTGACCAAGTTTTACCACAATTTTTAGCTTTTGCCAAAGACTGTGTTTTAGTGGCTCACAACGCTTCTTTTGATATTAATTTTTTAAAAGAAAAAGCAAAAGAACTCAAAATATCTTTGGAACCACAACCCATTATTGATACCATGGTATTGTCTCAACGTTATTTCAGTAATCTTTTAAAATATTTTTCTTTAAAAAGATTGGCAACTTTTTTCAAAGTCAAATTAGAAGACCATCACCGAGCACTTGCGGATGCCACTGCCACAGCAGAAGTTTTTATCAAAATGATTGATCAATTGGCAGATCTAACCAAAGATCCCAAAGACGAACAAGTAATTACTTTTTTTGACTTACAAGAAAAAATCGATCCCAAATACGAAAGACCTTATCACATCAATATTTTAGTGGCTAATCAAACCGGTTATCGCAATCTTTTTGAACTTTTAAGCAACGCTTTAACTAAGGATTTTAACAAAAGCCCTCGTGTTTTAAAATCTAATTTAGCTAATTTAAGACAAGGTCTTTTAGTGGGTAGTGGTTGCATGAATAGCAATATTTTTGAAATAGCTCTCAATCAAAACATTTCCAAATTGAAAAAAGCTATTTCTTTTTACGATTACATCGAAGTGCAACATCCCCAAGCTTATAAACATTTAATTCATGATTTAGGCAAAAACGGGCTTCAAATCATTGAAACTACTCTCAAAACCATCATAAAAGAAGCCCAAAAACAAGCAAAAATAGTAATTGCCACTGGGGACGTTCATTATATTCATCCTTGGGAAAAAGATTATCGCGAAATTTATATTAGTGCCAAAATGGTAGGAGGCGGCTTACACAAATTATCTAGATACGAAAATAAAAACTTGCCAGAAAATCACCTTTTGACCACCCAAGAAATGATAGATGCATTTGCCTTTTTACAAGATGAAAAATTAATTTATGAAATTGTAATTGAAAATACTCATTTGCTTAATTCCAAAATTGAAAAAATCAAAGCTTTTTCTTCGGAACTATTTTCTTTCAAAGACGAAGCTTTCAAAGCCAACTTACAAATACCAAGCATCAAAGAAGAAATTAAGCGTTTGGTTGATACAAAAGTTAAACAAATGTACGGCGCAACTCCCCATCCTTTAATTAAAGAAAGATTGGATCAAGAGTTAAAAAGTATTATCGGAGAGACAAAAAACGAAAAATCTAATCAAAATATTGCTCCTGTTTATTATTTATCACATTTATTAGTTAAAAATTCTTTGGAAAAAGATTATTTAGTAGGCTCACGTGGTTCGATTGGTTCTTCTTTAGTAGCAACTATGTTAGAAATTACCGAAGTAAATCCGTTAAAACCACATTATTATTGTCCACAATGCAACTACACTATTGTCCAATTAAAACCACAAGAAAAAGAACAATATTACAACTCAGAAGAAGAAAAATACCAAAACGAACTTGATAAGGTTTTTTCGGGATACGATTTGCCAAACATGCCTTGTCCCAAATGCAACACTCAGTTCAAAAAAGACGGTCATGACATTCCTTTTGAAACTTTTCTAGGCTTTGAAGGCAACAAAACTCCTGATATTGATCTAAATTTTGCAGGTGATTACCAAATCCAAGCCCACAATTACATTAAAGAATTATTAGGAGAAAAACACGCTTTTAGAGCAGGAACCATCCAGACTGTTGCCCAAAGAAACGCTTATGGCTATACGATGGGTTTTGTAGAAGAAAAACAAAAACAATGGCGTAAACAAAAAGTAGCCCAAATTGCCAACAAAATCAAAGGAGTTAAACGTTCTAATGGCCAGCATCCAGGAGGAATTGTTGTTGTGCCGCCCGATCGCAGTATTTATGAAGTAACTCCTGTCCAATATCCAGCTAATGACACCAATTGGAAAACCACTCATTTTGATTATCATTCCTTTGAGCAAAATCTTTTTAAATTAGACATTTTAGGACATGATGATCCTATGATGATTAAATTTTTGATGGATTATGTTAAAGAAAATCAAAGAATTTTCCCTTTCACAAGAGCCCAAGATATTCCTGTAGATGATCCCGAAGTTTATAAATTGTTTTCCAACGAATTCAAAATTGATTCTTCTGTAAATCCAGGAAATAAAATCACTATTGATTCTTTGGGTATTCCTGAATTTGGAACTATTTTTGTCAAACAAATGTTAAAAGATTTAACAACCGCTAAACAAAATTCACAAAAACAAGCAATTAAAATTAATTTTGCTGCTTTAGTAAAAA
Organism: Hydrangea phyllody phytoplasma; assembly: GCF_036985185.1. Classification (NCBI taxonomy): domain Bacteria; kingdom Bacillati; phylum Mycoplasmatota; class Mollicutes; order Acholeplasmatales; family Acholeplasmataceae; genus Candidatus Phytoplasma; species Hydrangea phyllody phytoplasma. Next base: position 22,734 of record NZ_BSDA01000002.1, on the reverse strand, counting down.
TCTCAGGACTTTCACATGGAACTGATGTTTGGAACCAAAACGCCAGAGATGCTATCAACAAAACAGGCGAATTTGAAAAATACAAAAATAAAACAATTTCTTTTGATGATATAATTGGTTGTCGTGATGATATTATGTTACAACTACAAGAAAAAGGGCTTGATCCTTTAAAAGCTTTTGATATTATGGAATTTATCCGCAAAGGCAAACCCCAAGATGATTTTCAAACATGGAACAAATACAAACAAGAAATGAAAGACAAAGTAGAAGCTTGGTATATTGATTCTGCTGCTAAAATTAAATATTTATTCCCTAAAGCGCACGCCACTGCTTATGTTATTATGGCTTTGAGGATTGCGTGGTTTAAAATGCATGCACCATTAGCTTTTTATAGTGGTTATTTTTCTAAAAGAACAGAACAATTCGACCACCAAATCATGATTAGTAACGATATAAAAATTATTAAAGAAAAATTAAATAAGCTTGCAGAATTGAAAAAAAGTAAAAAAATTAAAGCCAAAGAAGATGCTTTAATAAATACTTTAAAAATTGCCGAAGAAATGGTACATCGTGGTTTTAAATTTTTAACTGTTGATTTTAATAAATCAGATGTTAGTGTTTTAAAAATAGAAGATGGTGGTTTTTTAAGGATGCCACTGCTTTCGCTTGATGGTCTAGGTTTGATTGCTGCTAATAAAATTGTAGAGGCGCGCCAAGAAAAACCATTTACTAAAGCTGATTTTGCCACTCGTTCTAAAATTAATAAAACCATTTTAGCCAAAGCAAAACAAGAAAACCTTTTAGATTCTTTAGAAGATGAATGAAATTAAAAAAACAAATAATAAATAAATTTGATTAAATCCACAAAAATATTAAAGATGATTTTGCTATAATAAATCATTTTGTAAAAAATAAAAAAGGAGGTGATAAAATTGATACCAAATAAAAGATTAGTGTCAGGGATCAAACCAACGGGCGATCTTACTTTAGGAAATTATATTGGGGTTTTAAAACCTTTGCTATATTTGCAACAAAACTTAAAAAATTTTGATTTTTATCTTTTTATAGCTGACTTGCACGCCCTTACTTTTTATCAAGAACCCCAAACACTAAAACAACAAATCAAAAAAATAGCAGCTCTTTATTTGGCATCAGGGCTTGATCCTGAAAAAATAAATTTGTTTGTTCAATCTGAAGTAACACAACATACTTATTTGGGTTATCTCTTGGAATGCAATTCTTATTTTTCTGAACTACAAAGAATGATTCAATATAAGGAAAAAAGCAAAATTAATGCAGAAGGAATAAGGACTTCTTTATTTACTTACCCCACATTGATGGCAGCTGATATTTTGATGTATGATGCAAATTTAGTGCCTATTGGCAAAGATCAAAAACAACATTTAGAATTAACTAAAAACTTGGCTACAAGATTTAACAATTTATATGGTAATACTTTTGTTGTTCCGGAACCTTTTTTTAATCCTTTGGGTTCGAAAATAAAATCTTTGCAAAACCCTTTGAAAAAAATGAGTAAAAGTGATACGGAAAATCCTAAAAGTTATATTTTACTTTTGGATGATCCTCAAATAATTAAAAGTAAAATTGCCCAAACTGTTACAGATTCCCAAAAAATAATTAAATATGATCCAGAAAATAAACCTGGAATTTCTAATCTTTTAACCATTTATGCTTCTTTAAAGCAAATTAGTATTTTTGAAAGTGAAAAACTTTTTCAAAAAAGTAATTATAAAGAGTTAAAAAATAAAGTCGGTGAAGAAATAATTAATTTTGTTGTACCTTTGCAACAAAAATTTTATCAATTAATTAATAGTGCAAAATTGGATGATATTTTAAATAAAGCAGCTCAAAAAGCTTCCTTGATTGCAGAGAAAAAAATCCAACAGGTACGAAAAAAATTAGGTATTTTAAGATTTTGATGTATAATATTTATAAATAAAAAAGACAACCTTTTTAGGGTTGTCTTTTTTATTTAATAACTTTTTTTATTGTGTGCTTTAATTACTTGTTGTAAAGCTTTCCAAGGAAGACTTATACAAACGACTCTTCCAGGAAAATTAATAAAATGTTTAAATAATAGTAATTCTTTGTCAAATTGAGTTTCATCATATATTTGATTATTAATCATAGCTAAAAAATGATTTATTTTTTCTAATGTTTGTGGAATTTCTAGATTCTTAAGATGTATAGACATCAAACTTGCTGAAGCGCGACAAATAGCACAAGCTTGAGTTTCGTATTTAATATCTATTAATTTTTGATTTGAGATTTTGATTTGTAATGAAATAGAATCACCACAAGAAACATTTTTATTAGTTATGTTTATAAAATCAGGGTCTTGGGAAAGTCCCCAATTTTGAGGTTCTTGATAATGTTTAATGATTAAATCACGATATAATTTATTTATTTCTAACATTTTAATGCCTTGAGTTATTTATTAAATTTGGAGAAAAAAGTTTGCGTTTTTTTTAAGTTTTTAATTAAAATATCAACGTCTTCTTGATTGTTGTGAATGCCTATAGAAACTCTAATTATACTTGTTTGTTTTAGTTTTTGAGTAGCTAAAAAAGCACAACATCTACCAGTTCTTACATAAATATTTTCCTGAGCTAAAAAAGCTTCTGCATCATGGGCATGAATTTGATTAAAGTTAAAAGTAATGATGTTAGAAAAAGCTTGAGGATTATAAATTGTGATGTTAGGAATTTGTTTTAATTCTTTCATTATATTTTGATAAATCTTTTTTTCATGTTTTTGGATGTTTTCAAAACCAATTTCTTCCACAAATTCCAAAGCTTTTTTAAAAGCAAGAATTCCTGAAATATTAGGAGTTCCTGATTCAAATTTATTAGGACCTGCGTTGAGTAAAAAATGTTTTAAAGAAAATTCTTTAATGGAAGTTCCTCCAAATGAAGGAGGTTGTAATTGTTCTAATAAATGATTTTTGCCAAACAAAATCCCTATTCCAAAAGGACCGTATAATTTGTGGGATGAAAATGCTAAAAAATCTACATCTAAAAATTTAACGTCTATGGGTAGGTGACTTGATGATTGGGCAGAATCTAAAATAACTAAAGCGTTTTTTTTGTGAGCTAAAGTTGTTATTTCTTTAATGGGAGTTTCGTACCCTAGTAAATTAGAAACATGAGTTAAAACAACTATTTTAGTTTTGTTTGTTAAAACCTTAGCAAAATTTTCTACAGTTATTTGATTCTGTTCGTTTAGGGGAACAAAAATTAATTTTGCTTTTTTTAGTTTGGCTTGTTTAAACCAAGGAAACGCGGAAGAATTATGTTCTAATTCTGATGTAATAATTTCGTCACCTTCTTGAAGGGTTTCTCCTAAGCTTTGAGCTAATATATTTAAAGAATCAGTAGTTCCTTTAGTAAAAATAATTTCTTCTGATTTGGAATTAATAAAATTAGCTGTTTTAATTCTTGTTTCGTTCATTAGTAAAGTGTTTTGATGAGACAAAACGCCAAAAGATTTGGTATTGAGTCCATTTGTGCTATAAAATCTAGTCAATTCATCTATTACTTTTTGAGGTTTTAAAGAAGTAGCAGCATTATCAAAGTAAACAATCTTGGGGTTGGTTTTGAAAATTGGGAAAAAACAGCGAAAAGGATTATTTTGCATTTTGGAAACCTCTTAATTTGTTAAGACATATTTTTTCATAAATGAATTAATAAAATAAATAAAAAGTTATTAATAATTAAAAGACTATTAAAGCGTTGTTTTTTTTGCCTTTTTTCAAAAGGACATATTTATCAAATAAAGTGTTTTTTTTGGTTATTGCAAAATCAAGGGATTTGATTTTTTGATTAAATAATTTAATAGTGTTGTCTTTGATAAATTCACGAGCTTCACTTTTAGAAGTTGCCAGTTTTGTTTGAACTAAAGCATCAACTAATAAAATATCTTCTTTTGTGGAATGACAAAACAAAGTTTTTTGCAATAAAATAAAATCTTTTTCTTGGAAAGATTCTTTTTTAGCATTAGAAAATAAAATTTGGTTAGTTTTTATACATTCTTGCAAAATATCTGAGGAATGAATTAAAGTAATAATGTTTTGGGTAAGAGCTTTTTGAGCTAATCTTTGTTGGGGGTTTTCCAAGGTGTTTTTTTCTAATTCCAAAATTTCTTGCTTGGGGATTAAAGTAAGCATTTTTAGATAATTGATTACTTCTTTATCAGAAACATTTAAAAAATATTGATAAATTTCATAAGGGGAAGTCATTGAAGGATTTAACCATAAAGCCCCTTTTTCGCTTTTGCCAAATTTCGTTCCATCTGAATTTAACAAAAGAGGAGTGCTAATTCCTAGGGCATCGGATTTTTTTTCTAATTTTCTGATGAGTTCTAGTCCGCTTGTGATATTTCCCCACTGATCAGAACCGCCTAATTGTAATCTAACTTTATGATTTTTGTATAAATGATGAAAATCTAAAGATTGTAAAATCATATAAGAAAATTCAGTAAAAGAGATGCCAGAAGCAAGTCTTTTGGCTACTGCGTGTTTGGAAAGCATATAGTTAATGTTAAAAAGTTTTCCGTAGTTTCTGAGGAAAGAAATGATATCTATTTGAGAAAGCCATTGATAATTATTAACAAATTCTACTTGTTTGTTTAACAATATGTTTTTAAGTTGACATTCAATACTTTTAGCATTTTGCAATGAATTTTCTAAAGATAATAATTTTCTTTCTTCAGTTTCTTTGGGATCTCCTATTAAACCTGTAGCCCCACCTACTAAAATAACGGGTAGATGTCCTTGTCTTTGCATTAATAAAATCATTGTTATTTGAACTAAATAACCCACTGTTAAAGAATGAGAAGTAGGATCAAGCCCACAGTAAAACTTAACTTGGTTGTTGTCTAATAATTCTTTAACTTGTGTTTCGTTACTACAATCTTTAATTAAATTACGCCATTTTAATTCTTCATAAAAAGACATTTTGAGCTCCTATTTTATTTTTAGAAATAATTTTCTTGGTTTTGAAAAAAATCATTAAAATAGAGTTGTTTTTAATAATTTTCTAAATTTTGTTTATTAAAAAAAAGGGGAAAAATATATTTAAAAAATGTTATTAAAAGTTTTTTATTATAAAAAAATGTATTTCTTTAAACAAAAAAACAATTTATCTTTGTTCTTTAATGCGAGAAGCTTTAGAAGAAAGGTTGCGAACATAATGCAATTTGGCGCGATGAACAATACCACGACTAACTACTTCTATTTTCTCGTTAGTAGGGGAATGTACTGGGAAAGTTAATTCAATTCCTACACCAGCAAATATTTTTCTTACAGTAAAAGTTTCTGTAACTAATCTTCCTTGGCGTTTAATAACTAAACCTTCAAAAATTTGAACCCTTTTGCGGTTTCCTTCATCAATTTTGATAAATACTTTAACTGTATCACCAGGTTGGAAAAAAGGGACATCTTTAAGTTGGTGCTGGTTAACTGATTCTATTAAATTTTGTCCTTTTAATTGAGACATAATTTTGCTCCTTTGTTGAATTCAAATAAATAATTCTTGAATTATTTTTGTAATTCTTGTTTAATTTCTGTTAAAAGTTTGGTTTGTTCTAAAGTTAATTTTTTATTTTCCAAAAGATCAGGTCTTTTTTGTAAAGTTGCCTTCAAGCTTTCTTTTTGGCGCCAACATCTTATTTTGGCATGGTTTCCAGATAACAAAACAGCAGGCACTTCGTGATTCAAATAACTTTGCGGGCGGGTGTATTGAGGATATTTAAGCAAACCTTGTTGATGGGAATCTTCAAGATAAGATTGTTCTTTGATAACTTCTGGAAGCAGTCTTGTAATTGCATCAACCAAAACAGTAGCAGCGATTTCTCCTCCTGTCAAAACATAATCACCTATGGAAATTTCTGCATCAATATATTGCAATATTCTTGCATCAACCCCTTCATAATTACCGCATAAAATAATTAAATGAGTTTCTTTTTGAGCAAAATTAGTGGCATGCATTTGATTAAAAATTTGTCCTTGAGGAGATAATAAAATAACTTTGCTTTGGGGAGTTTTTATTTTTTGTAGACAATCAAAAAAAGGAGGGAAAAAAAGCAACATTCCAACTCCTCCTCCATAAACGCTATCATCTACTTGATTATGTTTATTTTTGCTATAAGTTCTTAAATCATGAAGTTTTATTTGAACTTTTTTTTGTTCTAAAGCTCTTTTAATAATGGAAGTTTCGCAAAAACTTTTAAAAAAAAGCGGAAAAATAGTTATAATTTCAATAATCATAAAATTTAGTTTTTAACCGTTAAAGGCGCTTTCATTTATTTTTGAAATTGAGAAAAAAATTATTTTTCAACTTTAGTGTTAGTTTTTGCAAAAAATTTATTTTTTTTAAATACTTTTTTGACTGTTTTAGTTGGTTGAGCGCCATTGGATAACCATTTTTGTACTTTGTTGTGGTCTAATTCAACAATATCTAAAATAGTGTCATAAGTTCCTAAAATTTCTAAAAATTTACCATCTCTAGCATTTTTAGATTCGCTTGCAACTACTCTGTAAAAAGGTCTTTTATGCACTCCGAAACGTTGTAAACGCATTTTTATTGCCATAATAAAAACCCACTTTCTATTTTTTTATTAATCGTTTAATCGTAAATTAAAAAGTTCATCTTAAATATTATCACATAAAATAACTGAATTGTCAAGTGTTTTTGATAAAAAAGATGAGAAAAATGTTTTTTGATGAATTCTTAAAAAAATAAAATCTTTTGAAGATTTTAATTAAGGTGAAAGATATTTCAGTACATTAAAAAATGTTTAAAAATCAATAACAATAAATAATAAAGGGAGTGATTTTAATGAAAAATAGTGTGCTTTGTTGTTTTCAAAAAATAAAATATTAAAATTGTTCTAAGACAAGACAAAAAGAAAACCCAAAACAAATTACTTTGGGAAATTATTTATTCTTTGAAATGCCTTTTTATCTTGGCTTTTCCTATAATTATTTTTTTTATATTGGCTATTGATTAAAAAAATAATTAACTTTGTATTTTTATTTTTTATTCATGAGGAGAACTAATAGGTATTTTGGTTAAATATCCATTGATAAATTCGTCGATGTTTCCATCCATTACTTGTTCTAATTGAAAAATTTCTTGATTAGTGCGGTGATCTTTAACCATTTTGTAAGGATGAAAAACATAGCTTCTAATTTGAGAACCCCAACCATTTTCTTTTTGGTCGCTTTGAAATTTTTTAGCATTTTCTTCTTTTTGTTGTTTTGATGCTAATTGAAATAACTTGGTTTTTAGCATTTGCAAAGCTTTTTCTTTGTTTTTGATCTGACTACGTTCATTTTGACAACCCACTACTAATCCTGTTGGCAAATGAGTTATTCTTACTGCTGAATCAGTAGTATTTACGTGTTGTCCGCCTGCACCACTACTTCTAAAAACATCGATTTTAAGATCTTCTGTTTTTAAATTAATTTTGATTTCTTCATTAATTTCTGGCAAAACATCGCAAGCTACAAAAGAAGTATGTCTTTTGGAATTAGCATCAAAAGGAGAAATTCTTACCAAACGATGAACTCCTTTTTCCGCTTTTAGATAACCATAAGCATAAGTTCCTTTAATTAATAAGGTAGCTGATTTGATTCCTACTCCTTCACCTGGTTGATAATCAAGAATTTCGGTTTTAAAATTCTTTTTTTGAGCATATTTTTGATACATACGGAAAAGCATTTCGCACCAATCTTGCGATTCAGTGCCTCCTGCTCCTGGATGGAATAATAAAATAGCATTGTTAATATCATAAGGTTGATTCAAAAAAATTTTAATTTTGAAATCAAAAACGGCTTTAGTAAGGTTTTTTAATTCTTCTTCTAATAAAGCAGAAGTTTCATTTGGGCTTTCATTTAAATTAAATAAAGTTTCTAGATCCAAATAATTTTGTTCTAAAGTTTCTAAAGTAGTTTTTTTGTCTTGCAAGTCGTTGAATTGTTGGCTTATTGTAACAGCTTTTTGGGGGTCTTGCCAAAAATCTTCTTTTTGCATGGCACAATTTAATTTTTCAATTGTTTGATTGGTTTTTTTTAAATCAAGGGCTTGTTTTAAATCTTGAAGGTTTTGATGCAAGTTTTGTAAAATTTGATTAATTTCGTATTTTTCCACAAATTAATTCCAAGGTTTTTTAGAAGTTCTTACTTTTCTAGTTCTTCTTTTTTTAGAAGATTCATCATCGCTTGAATCATTGTTTAAAAAAACTTTTTGGTTGGGAGGTGTTTGAAAACTATCTGCGAAAGAAAACTTTAAAATAGTAGCAGTAATGTCGTTTGCAATTTTTGCAATCATGTTATTGAATAAAACTTGTCCTTCTTTTTGATATTCAATAAAAGAATCTTGTTGTCCGTAACTTACAAATCCAATTCCTTGTCTTAAAGAACTCATGTCATTGATGTGGCGTTGGTAGTAATTATCAATTATTTTTAATGTAATCCATTTAAGACCTTTTGCAAAATATTGAGCTTTATCAGGGTCTTTTTCAAAAAAATCTTTTTGAGATTGTAAAGTGGCTTTTACTTTTTGCAATAAATGTTGTTGAAAAGAATCAAGGGAGTTTGTTTTAGGGTTGTTGCATAATTCTTGTACTTCTTCTAAATCAAAGGTTTGTTTAGGGAAAAATTTATTTTCTAAAAAAGTAATTAAAGTTTGGGTTTGACATTGGGTAGGGTTGTTAGTAAAATGTGGCAAAATAGCTTTATTAAGGGTCTTTTGCATTAAATCTTGAACGATTTGTTCTACTCTATTGCTAACTAGAATTTCTTTTCTTTGGTTATAGATAATTTCTCTTTGAATACGTAAAATATCATCATATTTTAAGAGGTATTTACGATAGTCAAAATTGGAAGATTCTACTTTTTTTTGTATTTTGGTAAAAAATTTAGTCACCATTTTAGATGAAGTTTTAGTTTCGGAATCGCTTATTTTTTGGAGCAAAGAAATAATTTTTTCTATTCTAGTGCCACCAAATCTTTGGGCAAGTTCATCTTCGCTAGAAATAAAAAAACGTGAATAACCAGGGTCGCCTTGACGTCCAGCACGTCCTCTTAATTGGTTATCAATTCTTCGTGATTCGTGTCTTTCAGTACCTAAAACAGCAAGTCCGCCTAATTCTTTAATCCCTTCGCCTAAACGAATATCAGTTCCACGTCCTGCCATATTAGTAGCAATAGTAACTGCATTTTTAAGTCCTGCCTTAGCAATGATGTCTGCTTCTTTAGAGTGGTTTTTGGCATTTAGAATTTCGTGTTTAATGGAATGTTTTTTTAATTTTTTAGAAATAATTTCAGAAACTTCTACTGTAGTTGTCCCAATTAAAATGGGTTGTCTTTTTTTGTGGCGAGAAGTTATTTCTTCAATTAAAGCGTCGTATTTTTCTTTTAAAGAAACAAAAATAAAATCGGGATCGTCAATTCTTATCATAGGAACATTGGTAGGAATTTCGATAACTTCCATGTTATAAATGTCTCTAAATTCATCTTCTTCGGTTTTGGCAGTTCCTGTCATCCCTGATAATTTGTGATAAAGACGGAAAAAATTTTGATAAGTAATAGTAGCTCCAATGGAAGTTTCTTCTTTAATTAATACTCCTTCTTTGGCTTCTAATGCTTGGTGAAGACCGTCGCTAAATTGGCGTCCTGGCAAAGCACGTCCAGTAAATTGATCAATAATTAGAACTTGTCCATCTTTGTAATCAACTAAGTAGTCTTTGTCTTTGTGCATCGTAAAAGCTGCTTTAAGGGCGTTTTTGACATGGTGGAGCAAAGAGGCGTGTTCTACGTTGTATAAATTATCAATTTGGAAAAAGTTTTCAGCTTTGGTAATTCCTTCTTCGGTAAGTTCAATTGTTTTAGTTTCTAATTCAATAAGATAATGGCTATTTTTAAGGGTGCGAACAAAACGTTGTGCTTCTTTGTATAAATTCTTAGTTTCTTTGACACTTTGGGAAATAATTAAAGGCGTTCTTGCCTCATCAATTAAAATAGAGTCTACTTCATCAACAATAGCATAACTGTAAGGGCGTTTCATTACCAAATTGGAAGCTTCAATTTCCATGTTGTCTCTTAAATAATCAAACCCTAATTCACTGTTAGTAGTGTAGAGAATATCACATAAATAGGCTTGTTGTTTTTGTGCGTGGTCTTTGTCTTTGGTATTAAGTCCTACTGTCATTCCCAAAAAGCGAAAAACATCACCGATGCTACCTTCAAATTCTCTTTTAGCTAGGTATTCATTGACTGTAACAATGTGAACAGGGTTACCACTTAAAGCGTTAAGATAAGCAGGCATGATGGCAGTAAGGGTTTTTCCTTCCCCAGTTTTCATCTCAGAAATATTTCCTTGATGCAAAATTACAGCGCCCAAAATTTGAACGTAATAAGGAGTAAGTCCTGTTACTCTTTTGGTAGCTTCTTTGGCAAGAGCATAGGCTTCGGGCAGCAGTTGGTTAAGGGTTTTTCCTTCTTGAAAGAGTTTTTTTAATTCTGCGGTTTTTGTGACAAAATCTTTGTCATCTAATAAAGCCATTTGGGCTTCTAAATTTTGTACTTTATTAGCTATGGTTCTAGCTTTTCTTAAAGCTTTTTTGGAAGAATTAAATATTTTTTTAAAAAAATTTAACATAATCGTTTTAATCCTTTATATTTTTTAGTTTTTGAATTTGTAATTGCGGGTTGTTGGTTCGTATTTCAATAATTCTTACTTTGGTTCAATATTAAAAAATGAAAATAAAATGAAGTGAGGTGAAAGTGCAATGAAAATAAAATAATGTTAATTTTTATCAAAAACCTGAGTGAAAAAACAAAAATTAACAATTTTAGGGGGAAACCAAAGTAATTGGAGGGGAAAAATGAAAATAATTGGGGTGGTATTTTGGGTAGCAAAAGTCCTTATTTGCAATCCCATTATTATTTATTTTAACATATATTTAGTGGTTTGTAGACATCATTTAATTATTTTTTGCTGTTTGTGGCTTTATTTGCGGATTTGGTGGTGGTGGTGAAAAAAAGCAAAAAGCGCGCGAGGAAAAAATGAAAAAAAGACTACCGCCATTAGATAGTCTTTTTTTAGTTAAAACAATTTATTTTGTGGTTTTAAAAATTGCTTTAAAAATTTGAACAATAAATGCGACCTAGAGAATTTTTTAATAATTTGGATTAATAATTATTTCAATTTATAATTATTTCAATTTATAATTATTTCAATTTATAATTATTTTGAATGTAATAATTGGGAATATATTTTAATTTTTTTCTTAGCAAAGACATTTTGCCTAACAAAATTTAGTTTTGTATGTTTGAGGTTGGGTTTGGTTTTTGTGTTGTAAAAAATCTTTTAAAAAGGTTTTGTCAATTTCCATCATAACATCCATTGGCAAAGAGGCCTCATCAAACCATTTTAGTTTAGCAACTTCATCATCTTGTGGGCTTAATTTTCCTTGTGTTTTAGTTACTACAAAAGCCATAACAACTGGATAGACAACATCTCCGTTAGGATAATTGATAACAAAATGTTTTCCACAATAGGTACGAAAGGGATAAATTTCTAAAGCTTTAAGACCTGTTTCTTCTTCTAGTTCTCTTACGCAAACATCAGCTCCAGTTTCTCCTAATTCCATTGCTCCACCATGAAGTCCCCAAACATTAAAATCTTTGCGGAATTGCAATAAATATTTATTATTTTCATAAACAATAACGGAAGCCCCAGGAGAAAATAAAGGGTCTTTTCCAATTTTTTGGCGCAATTTGTTGATATAGTTGCTCATTTAAAAACCTTTTTTCATTCTTTCTTTTTTAATTTATTTTTTTAATTTTAGCTTTTTAAATTTTAATATTGTTAATATTGTTAATATTGTCAAAAAGTTATTTTTGAATTAAGAAATAAATATTTTTGGTAAAATTAGTAAAAAGTGTAGATAGCATAGATAGCAAATAAATGAAAATGCAAATAATAAGTTTTTTGTAAAAATATTTCAAATTATTATTTGATTTATTATAAATAGTTGTTTAATTGATGGCTAAAATTTTGCTAATATTTTTCCTCCCAATATTTTTTTGGATAACTTTTATTTCTGTATTTGTTGGATGGCAAAATTTATGACTTTAATTTTTTTATTTTTTAAAGCAAACTTTACAAATGAAAGTCAACTTTTAAAATTAAAAACTTAGTGAAATAGGGCTTTAACAACCAAAATAAAAGATGACAAAACTAAAAAAATTATACTTACTATTTTATTTTAGCATTTTTTTTAATATTATGTTATTTTTTGCTAACTTTTTTTTATTTTTTTGTTGTTTTGTAATTTGAAAAAGGCAATTTTTAGTAATTTGTTAATTTGAGCTACTAAAAATACTTGATTATTCAAAAATATTGACTTTTATATTAGTTGTAAAAAGTGCAAAAATATTATAATAACTCAAAAAGGAAGCCCTTCAAAAAAAGGGCTTTTTTATTTCAAACATTTTATTATTAGAAAATTATAAATCTTATTTATTGTAACTTTTTTTTAAAGGATATTTTTTAGTAATTTCATCTAAATCTTTTTGAGATAAAGTTTTTTTAATTAATAATTTACGGGCTATTTCATCTAAAGCATCTTTATTATTTTGTAATAAATGTTCTGTTTTTTGTAAAAAGGCATTAAAATCTTTTTGAGGATAAGGAGAGAATTTATTTAAGTTATGTTTAGCACTATTATGGTCAAAACCAGAGCCTTTTCCTACTTGTAAACGTTTCATTTGATGGTTTTTGGCTAAAATATTTTCAGCAGCAGTTCCTCCAAAATTAACGAGTGTTTCTGTTTTGGGATCAGATTTTAAAACTTTGCAAGAAGTATGTCCCAAGGTTCTTTGAGTACGTTTAATTGTAACGTAAGGAACTTGAAAATTTTCAGGATATAAAAGAGCTATAAGAGTATGTCCTGCTTCATGATAACTTGTTATTTCTTCTTCTTCTAATTGTTTTTCTTTTAAAAAATAACTCAATAGATCATATTTCAAAAAGTTTTTAATTTTAGTGTGATTACCAAGATAAATAACAGTTATAAATAAAACATTAATTCCAATTAAACCCCAAAGCCAAATATGGATTAATTGATTTGACAACTTATTATCTAATTTTTGATAATCATTGTTTTTCTTCATAATGATAAACTCCACTCTGATTTAGCCAATCATTTATTTGTGTTATGGTTTGTTCTGGGGTTTTAAAATTTTGAAAAGAATTATTAAACCAATTAAAAGTTTTATTATGTGATTGAAGTGATTCAGAAGAAAGTGTTTTTAATAAATCTGATAATTCAGTTGCATATGTTTGAATTATGTCTTTTAAACCTTGTTTTAGGTTTTTTGGTTGATTGTTTAGTTCGTTTAAATGACTTTCATAAGATGCTAAAATTTGTTCTAGATTAAGTTCTAATTTAGGGTAATTGATAACTGGAGGAATTTCTTGTCCTTGGGGTTCTGGACATGTTTCTTTTATTTTATTTATTGTACTTTTTATGTTTTCTTGTTCTTGTTGTTTGTTTTGTTTTTTTTGTTGAACTTTTTCTTCCTCTTCTGAAATTTCCTTTTTCTTCTTTTTTTGTTCTCTTTGATTTGATTTTATTAATTCTATATTTTTATTATTTAATTGTAAAATATCTTTTTCTGTTTGAGTTTGTTTTTCCACATTAGGAAATAAATCTTTCAAAAAATTCATAATTTCATCATGTTTACTTTTAAAATTAGTATAATGTTTTTCTAAGTCATCTTTTAATTGATTTTGGTCTTTTTTACTTTTGTCGGTTTTTTCAGATAAGTTAGTGTGTAGGTTTTGCATAACATTATCAAGCCAAGTGTTTTGGTCTTTAAAAAGATTTTTGTCATCTTCTTTGATAATTTGTTCTGGAGTTTGGATTTTTTGAAAAAAAGTATTAATATCTTTTTTATAACTTTGATATTCATTTTCAATTATTGTTTCATTTTTTTTGTTTGTTGCATCAAAAATGGGTAGATTAGATATTTTTTCTTGTTGTAATTTTTGAATAAAATTATTTATATTTGTGTTATGTGCTTTTAATAAAAGTAATATAGTTTGAATATAAAAATAAGCATTACTGCTTTGTTTAAAATTAGTTTTTGAGTTGTTAATTAATTGATCGTAGTGTAATTCTTTATCTACTTCTTCATCTTGTAATTTTTTTAAGAAACTTAAAAAATTATTTTTTGTTAAAGGAGTTGCAAAAAACCCATTTAATTCATTATGTGGTTCTAAGTTATTAAATTTGGTTTTCATCTCTTCTGATTCTTCCAAAAGAGCTTGATATTTAACAATTAAGTCTTCTATTTTAGCTTTTAATTCAGCTAAACTTTGATCTACTTCTTGTTTAGTTTTGGCTTGTTGTTGGGTAAATTCTTCTCTTTTGGTACAATAATTATTATTAAAAGTATCAAAATCTTTTTTTAAAGAAGTTGTATTAAGATTATTAATTGTAGTTTCTTGGATAAATTTTTTAATATTGGTAATTTCTGTTTGAACCTCATTTTTGGAAGTTTCTAAAAGTTTTAATGGTTTATTAACATAAGTATCGATTAATTCATCAATTCCTCGTTGTAATTGTTCTTGTAAGAGATTTTCTTGTTGTAAATAAATTTCATAAGGTTTTCTATCTTTAAAACGATTAGTAATATCTTTTTTTTGAGTTTTTAATTCTTGTAATAAAAAAGTTTGATATTTTTGAATAGTTTCTTTTTGTTCTTGGTATATTTTTTCATAATTAGTATGAAGTTTTTCTAAATCTTTGAGTAATTTTTCTTTCATACCGTTTTGATTAGGATTATTGGAATCATTAGAAGTTATTGTTTTTAAAAGAGTATCTTGGTCTTCAATAGTACAACGTTTGTTTAGAATAAATTTAGCATAAACATCTTTTAATTGAGGTAAATTAGTATTTATTTGAGTATCGTTTTGCAAAACAACTTCTTGAGTAGCAGGTTGTATTTTTTTTTGAAAATAATCAATGAAATTATTTTTGTTGCGTCCATAAAAATCATCTATTAAAGTATCATCTCCATGAGCCAAAAAACGGTCAATTTCTGGGTCTATCTCATGAACTTCAAAATTATTTTTAGTTATTTCATTTGATAGTGTTTTGTGATTAACCGAAGTAAGATAATCATGTGGTTGTTCTTGCAAATGAAGTAGAGAAGAAGTTTTTTGCAATAAATTATTGTGATTGCTTATTTCAGTATAAAACTTTTCTACAATAGAATCGATATCTTGTTTTTGTTTTTCCTTTAATTCTAACAAAGTTTTAAAAAAGAGATTCAAAAACTCAATTCTAAATTGCAAATTAGAATAATCAGTTTGAAAACTTGAAAGTTGGGTTCGTTTTAGATTATCTTCATCTCTTAAAGAAAGTTCTTCTGTTTGGGAAGTTAGCTCTTGGGAATTGGAGTTTTTTTGGATATTGTATTCTTCCAAAACATATTTAGTTGTTAGAACTGCAATAAGATAATTAAAATATCGGTCTAAGGCACTTTCTAAATCAGATACTTGATTAGCTTTACTCAAGGATAAAATTTTTTCAAAAATAGGATTTGGTTTAGTTTGTCTTTGATTCCAATATTTGGTAAAAGTATCTTTATCATAAAAATAATCATATAATTTTTCGTATTGTTGTCTAGTTTCTTTTTCACAAGTTTCTCTTTGTTTGTCTTGTTGTTTTTTGGTTTGTTTATGTCTTTTAAAAACTTCATTTTCTTGGGCTGGTTCTGGTTTATATGGTAATTCTTGTTGTTCGTTTGGATTTGGAACTTCATCAGAAAAGACATAACAACTAATACTTATTTTTAAAAAGATTAATGCAAAAAGGAAAGGAAAAAGCCAATACTTATAAAAGATAATATAATTAGTATTTTTAGTAATAGTTTTTTTGGCAATAAGGTAATTATCCATATCAAATTAACCTCCTTTTAAAATATTTTCTTCAAGTTATGTTAGAGTATAAATTATAAATATTATACCATAATAATTGATTTTAAAAGCAATATTTTTTTAATAAATTATTGTTTTTTTTGTACGTCTTCGTCAATAAGTGGTCCTCGTGTTCCTAAATGATTATTTCTTGTTTCGTTATATAAAGAATTATTTATTTTTTTCAATGCCTCTTTAGCTTCTTGGCTTAAATTATTATTGTTTAAATAATCTTGTCTATGACCAAAATATTCACCAAAAGCTTCTTCTAAATCAGAAATTAAAATTTCTGAATGTCCATAGAAACCTGCTTTATTAGCAGCATTAGTAATTAAGTTTTCTAATTTTCTTCCTGATAAAAGGTCAAAGAAATGTTTTTTAATACCTTCTAAAACTTCTATATCATATTTAGGTTTGCCATTTTGGTCAGTTGGAGGATTATATTGGGTGCCTGCTTTTTTCATTTTTTCAAGTCTTTCATTTCTATCAACTACATTATTAACAGGGTCTAAGTTGCCATACAAATATTCTTTGTCTCCAATTTTTGTTCTACCTCTAACACTTTTTTTAGCAACGGAAGGAATAACATAACCATGTTCTATTGCTTCTGCAAACATTTCTGGATGGTCTAGGCAATAGTTGAAATTATCAGCAATAACTCTTAGATAATCATAAGTTTTTTGATTAATTTTGTAAAGTTTTGCCATAAGACGTAAGAATTTAATTCTTTCATTAGGTTCGATGTTTCCGATGTATACAGGTTCTAGACGAGAAACGATGGCAGAATCTATTTTTCCTAAGTGATTAGTTGCAGCCACAAAACAAATTGGTTTGTCAGGATCTGTTTTTACACCATCTAATTCAGCTAAGATTAAAGCGGTTTTTTTAGCATCACCTGGTTCTAAAAAGTCTTTAGAATCTCTGGCTTTAATAGTTTCTTCGGCTTCATCTGCAAAGACAATTGAAGGACTATTTTTTCTTGCTTTGGCAAAGATATTTTCTATTTCTTCCAAAGTGTTAGCGGGAGTAATAATATAGAAATTTAGCTGATGTTCTTTAGCAAAACATTCAGCTAAAAGAGTTTTACCAGTTCCTGGAGGTCCATAAAAAATAACTCCTCTAGGAAGTTTGGTAGGCTTTCCTTCTTTTCCTAAATTATATTTATGTTTTTTGCTTAGGTCAAAACGGTCCCCTATTTCTTTTAATTTTTTAATGGGTTCTTTTAATCCGAAAATAAAATCATAACGTTTAAAATTTTCAAAATTAAATTCTGGAGGAGTAAGCACATCTAATAAACCAGATAAAAAATCGGAGTTCATAGCAGAAACATTGGATGAATTATTTTGGGATTGGTCGTCGTCTTCATTGGGTTTTCCTGGAAAATTAGAATCTGGAAAAGGTCCGTTTACAAATTGATTTTCATGATCATTTTTAGTATAATTTAAAACCAAAGCAAGCACTAAAGAAAAAAAGGTTACTAAAATTAGAATAATTAAAGTTAAAGTAAGAGATTTGTTTTTTAGTTTCATTTATTTATACCTTTCTTAATTTAGGATTTCTAATGAATTTTATTTTTAAATATTGCAGGAAGTTTTTTTGTTTTTATTTCGTTTGCGTATGTAAAAAGAGATTTAACTGTTGTATCAATGTTTATGTTTAAATTTCGCAAATGTTTTTTTTCTAATTCAGAAACTTTAGAGGAAAAAGTTAGTTGATTGATTTTGGTTTTAGTATTAAGATATAGATCTAAAATATTTGCAAAAGCTCTTAGATACCCTCTTCCTTCTTGTAATTCTTTATAGTCATATGCAGGTTGTCCTGTTAATACATATTTTCCTGTCGTGCCATCTACTGCTGCTTTGTCTTCCAAATCCTTTTTAACGTTGTCTCTGAATTTACAACAATTTTGAAATTTTTCTACTAATACAATAATACCTTTAAGTGTGGTTCGTGCTGAATTTGCAGAAGAAGTACTAAGATTTGGGATATTTTTGTATTCTTTTTCAAATTGTTTTATAGCACTTTCAAAAATATGAGTTGTAACTTGGTCTAGATGATTTTGTAAATTAACTTCTTGAAGCCCTTCAAGATTATTTTCTAATCCTCTTAAGCAATCGTTGTTATCAAATTTCCAATCAGTAGTCTTTTTAACTTGTTCTAATTGTTTTTCCAATTCCTTACAAAAATTAGGTACTTCACCTTGAACTTCCTCTAAAGGATTGGGATTTGGAAGTGGAGTTTGGTTTGGTTCTGCTTTTTGTAATTTAGCTAAATCATTTTCTAATTTATTAATTTTATTATTAAATTGATAACATGCAAATACTAAAACAACAGTTATTAATACCAAAGCAACAACTGCTACTTTTTGCCAACGTTCTTTAGACAAATTTACTTGATTATTTTGTGTTAACATGGTTTTTTCCTTTTCTATTTATTTTATATCTTTTATATCTTTATATTTGTATTTAAAATGTATATTGTCCTTGTGAAGAAATAGTTCTTAAAAGCTCTATAAATTTTTCATAGGGTTTTTTGTCTTTTTCTTGGGGTGTGTTAGGTTCTAAACAATATTGATAGCGATAGATTACACGCGTGTTGGTTATTTACGTGCAGCCCCGCTCCAAACCGTACAAGCAAGTTTCCAAGCATACGGCTTTCCCTAAATTAATTATATTCAGGCTCACATCTCTTTTTTGAAGGCCAGTATTTCGCAACTGCTTTACCTAGGATACACCCTAGCTCCTCCACGAGTCCTTATTTCTTAACGAAATAATCGCTCCGCCCAGTTAAGGTCCTATATTACCCCGAATCCTGTTTTCATTTCGGTATGTCCCGCATTTATTCTAGGAAGTTTTCTTTTCGGACTTTTGTCTTACCACACCTAAGTGAGCCGTGACAGTCTTCCATTCTTATATGGTATTGTCATATAATTGGTGTCAGGGTTTGGGCGCCTAATAATATAGGTTTAACATTTCTGGATTCAGAAATTTAGACTCTTTTTTGCTTCTGGTTTAAATTAATTTACTGACTCCTTCGCCTTGTACCTAGCTTTCCTAGGCTCCGTGTGAGGGCAATTATCTTGGTTATTCCAAACCAAGTTTTAATTCCTCCGACTACTAAAAGTCTCTTTTTCCTTGAACCCAGAGGCATTTTAATTTCCTCTGTTTGGTATGGTTTTTAGGAATCTCGAATTTCCGACATCATTATGCCTGATAGTTTTAGGTTCGCTTTCGTTGTTAAAGCTTGTGGCTAGACTAGAACACTTTGTTTCCGTCAACGATATCATGAAGGGTGCTACTTAAAGCGACATGTGATTATATATAAAGACTTAAATCATATCTTCATATCTTACCTTCATTCCAGGGTTTCAATAACTTGCCCTTGAAGTTCTTAAATTACGATAATTTCCGCGATTAGGGATTTGCACCTTTTCCATGACTATCTTAGTCTTGCGAAAGCATCTTGGCTAGTTATTTCACCTCACTCCGCTTTTACGGTCTGCTGTAATCCACCATTCTTTCGTTTGGCTGACCGACCGCATGACCTCACGGAATAATCAAATCCGTGGCAACTGGCTAGATTACTATAATGATGCGTTTATTCGCGCCCATTTAAATTAAGATATTGACAATTAGGATTGAATTTTTTTATAGTATCCCAATTATTTAATAAAAATTGATTTTTTTCAAAAGTTTGTATAAATGCAGGTTCGGGTTTAGATTTGTCTTCTTGAAATTCTTCATCCATAAAGATGTTTTTGAAATTATTTATAAATTCAATTTGTTCTTGTGGATTTCTAAATAATGGTAAATAACGGTTATTTGCTCTGTCTTTCAACAAATTATCGAGTTTATAATTTTGCAATTTTTTACTTTGTGGGTTTGGTTCTTCTTTTTCAAATTGATGTTTAAGTGATTCATCTTTTGAAAGAGAATCAATTATATTTAAAAATCTAACTGTTTTAGAAAATAAATCATCATATTCAAAAGAAGTTTTTTTTCCTTTATTTGCTTTTTCAATTCCTTTTAACATTGACATTAAAGAAATAAGATGATGTTGAGTTTGATAAAAAGTAGTTTCTAAATATAGAATAGAATTTTGGTCTGCAAAATAATTATTTTTTATTTCTTCTTTTTTATAGTCTAATAAATGTTTTAATTCAAAGTAATATTTACTTATTTTTTTAATAGCTAATAAAAGATATTTAGTTTTAATAAGGGTTACTTGAAATAATAAAGCATCTCTTTCTTTTTTAACCATAGGATAAAAATTTGTTTCAAATTCGCTGTCTATACAATTTTTCCATTGTTGACAAGTTTGACATTTTTTAAAATAGTTTTGGGGTTTTTCGCTATGTTGGTATATATCAAAAGATTTAAGTTTTTCATTAAATTCATTTAAACATTTTATTTGTGATTCTAATTCTGTTTTTTCTTCTATTAAATGTTTGTATTCTTTCACTAAAGGACTTAAGTTTTCTTGAAGATTTTTAATTTTAGTTTGAATTGGGGGAAGTTCGTTATTTGTAATATTATTGATTTGAGTTTGATTAGATTGAACGGTGTTTTGTATATTTCTAATTTGTTCTTGAATATTACTATTATTCCTTCTTATTTCTTCTAAATTGCTTTCTGAGTAATTTTGTGATGTAGAACTTGGTTCGTTTTTGATTTGATTTCTCAAATTTGTAATTTTTCCTTGCAAAGAAGTATTTTTATTTTTTAAAGTTTCTAATTCATTTTCTAATTGTGCTTTTTTTCCTTTTTCTTCTAATTCTTGTTTTTCCAAAGGTTTTTTTTGATTATCTAATTCGGATAATTTTTGTTTTTTTTGATTATTTTCTGTTTGTAAATTCTCTATCTTTTTTTTATTTTGAGCTTTTTTATTTTCAATATAATCTTTTCTTATTCTTTTCAAATAATTAGTTTCTAATTTATTTTTAGGAATTTCATTAAAGTTATTTTGAAATATTTCATTATCTATATTATTTTTTTCTAAAATATCATTGACTTTATTAATAGTTTGTTCTACATTTAATTTATCATGATCCAGACTAAATGTTTCTGGTGCATCAAAAGGATATGGGGGATTATATGTAGGTAGTGTTTTTGTTTTTTTAAACCATCCAAAAGGATCAATAATAAGAATAGCTAATAATACAAATAAAAATCGAGATATAATTACAACTAGACATGATAATTGTTTTTGTTTTTGTTGTGTCACTTTTAAAACAACTGCCTTTCTTCTTATCCTAAATAAGAAATTGTTTTTTATTTTAAAAATGTAAAAATAATAAATTTTTAATATGATGATCAGTTTCCAAAAGATAAACAATTTAAAATGTTTAAAAACTTATAAAGCTCAATTTAGCTATTTTTGCAGCATTTGGAAAAACTTAGATATTATGCAAGCCAGTTTGTAAATTAATATAGTGAAATTATTACTTTTACATAAAAAAACCTTTCTTTTATTTTTGTTGTATATTAAGTATTGATAAATTAACAATTTGCAAATATTAATTACTAATTATAAAATTATTTATAAATATAATTATATCTATTAATTTATAAATATACAATTATAAATAATATTTTTAATCTAATTCTTAACAAATAACAAATAAGGAAAAAAACAAATTGTTAATTAACTATATTTTAACATCAAAAAAAAAAAAAACAACAAATATGCTTATTTATTTTAAATATTTGTATTTTTCCATCAATTTACAAATAAAAACTGCTAAAATATTAAAATATTGAGTAATTTTAAAAATATTGATGCAAATAACAATATATGTTGTATAATAAGAGTACTTATTTGTAATCTATGATTTGTGCTTTTGGTTTTAAGATTTAAAGATTTAGCAATGATAATTTGGCAATTTAGCAATTTTATAATTTATAATTTTATAAATAAGTTGTAGCATAAATGGGGTTTGATAAGTTATAACAAAAAAGAAAAGTAATTTTATGAAATTTGTAAAAAAAGAAACAAAAGACCAAAAAAACACAACAACTACCAAAGAACACAAAGACAAACACAAACAAAAAAAGCATAAATGGTCATTAATTCACATATTGTGCCTTATTTTAATGGTTATTATAATGTTTTTAAGTAGTTTTATTTTATATAACAAAGAACACAAAGACAAAATATTTACTCAAAAAAAAGAATCAACAAAACTACCAAATCCGATTATCCAAGAAAATAAACCAAATAAAGAAAATAATAATGAAATAGTTAACCAAATTAAATTAATTTCAAACGAAAATAATTTAATTGTTACAAACTCAAACGAAAATACCCAAATGATAAATATATACGATTCAATAACAAACAATTTAATCAAAAAAACTACTTTTTACCCCAATCAAAAAACTATTAATTTCATTGAAAAATACAACCCCCAAACTAAAAAATGCCTCCAAATAAAACACTTTACACAACAAGGAACTTTATTTTGTGTCATATATCTTGATCAAAATACTCAAAAAATAACAAAAATAATTTATTACCAAGACAATAACAAAATAGACAATGAAGCTAAATATAGCCTTCAAACTGGAAAAAAGATTTCTCATACTTACTATCTTAAAAACGGCATTGATATTGATTACATAGATAAATACAACGAAAAAGAAGAAATTTCAGAAACAATTGAGGTGTTCCAAAACTTTGGACAACTTTTTACTTTTTAAAAATTCTTTAAGACTAACTATTA